>JADYXV010000206.1 GCA_020853995.1 Novosphingobium sp. | reverse complement strand
GGTCGATGTGATCAAGCCGCCGATCACGACGATGGCCAACGGCTTCTGTACTTCTGCCCCGGTGCCAAGCGAACGTGCGCGGCAACGATCTTGGCTCGTTCGTCGCGGAAGCCCAGCAGAAGGTCGAGCAGCAGGTCAAGCTGCCGTCGGGAAGCTTCATAGAATGGGGCGGGCAGTTCAAGAACCTGCAGGCCGCCTCGCAGACGCTTTCGCTTGTGATCCCAATCATCTTCGCAGCAATCTTCGGTATCCTTTTCCTGGCATTGGGCGGGATCAGGCAATCGATCGCGGTCTATTCGGCGATACCCTTGGCGCTAGCTGGCGGGGTGTTCTCGCTGTTGCTGACTGGATTACCCTTCTCGGTCTCGGCGGCGGTGGGCTTCATCGTCCTGTCGGGCGTGACCGTGCTCAATGGCCTGGTCGTGATGAACAGCATCAACCAGCGACTCGATGCAGGTAAGCCAGTCGATGAAGCAATCGCCGAGGGCACGATGGAACGTGTTCGTGCGGTGTTGATGACTGGCATTGTTCCCGCGATCGGCTTTGTGCCGATGGCGCTGGCGCATGGCACCGGGGCAGAAGTACAGAAGCCGTTGGCCATCGTCGTGATCGGCGGCTTGATCACATCGACCTTGCTGACCCTGTTTGTGCTGCCTGCAATCAGCCACTTGTTGCTGCGCGGTCGCCACAAGAAGCACGTTCCGGGAGATTACACCGATGTCTCGGCGCTCGGCGAACGTCTTGTGGACAAATAAGGAAACGAACAATGACTGATACAACTGCGCAGGCGATGCTGTGTCCCACTTGCCGCATACCGCTTTCGATGTCGGAACGGCAGGGCGTCGAGATCGACTTTTGCCCGCAATGCCGCGGGGTCTGGCTCGAGCGTGGAGAACTGGACAAGATTGTCGAACGATCCGAACGGGCTGCCCCGCCGGCATCGGCACCTGCTGCCGGTGTTCGTCCCGAAAACGGCGAGCGCAGCTATGACGATTATCGTCGGTCGGGACATCATGGTGGCAAGCGCCGCAAGAGTTTTCTCGCTGAGTTGTTCGACTGATCGGCTGATGGCCGGTCGAAGGAGAGTGCACATGGGGTCTGAACACAGTGACGATGACGGCCACGCTCATGGCGGCGGCGATGAAGCAGGCTTGCGCATTTTCCTGTTTGCCTGCGCCATTGCCGCCATTGCCTATGGCATTTCGTGGTTGCAGCCCGAATGGTCGCGATGGGCCTATGGCGTGGGCGCAGTGCTTTCGGTGGCGCCCTTCGCCCGAACGGCATTCTCCAAGGCGCTAAAGGGCCGCCCGTTCAGCATCGAAACACTGGTAACAGTGGCTGTGCTGGGGGCTGTTCCGATAGATGCCGGGGCCGAAGCGGTTGTCGTGGTGGCGCTGTTCTCGCTGGGCGAACTGCTGGAGGGTTTTGCCGCAGCCCGCGCGCGTTCGGGATTGAGCGCACTGGCCAAGCTGTTGCCATCGCAAGCCGTCATCGAGGTCGATGGCGAGCGGCGCACTGTGGATGTCACGACGCTCAGTATCGGGGCGATCATGCTGGTTTCTGCCGGAGATCGGATCGCCGCCGATGGCCGGATCGTCAATGGCGGCTCCGCGCTCGACGAAGCGGCGATCACAGGAGAATCACGTCCCGTGGAAAAGACGGTTGGTGCCGATGTCTTTGCCGGATCGATCAACGGCGATGGCACTCTTAAAGTCGAAGTGACCAAGGACGCATCGAACAGCGTGGTAGCCAGGATCGGTGATCTCGTGGCGCAGGCTCAGGCGTCGACCGGACCTACCGCCCGCTTCATCGACAATTTCAGCAGCTGGTATACGCCCGCCGCGATCATCCTGGCGGCGCTGATCGCTTTGGTGCCACCGTTGGCCTTTGGGGGCGAATGGGCCACCTGGACCTATCGCGCGTTGACGGTGCTGCTGATTGCCTGCCCCTGTGCGCTGGTGCTTTCAACGCCTGCCGCGATTGCCACCGGCATCGCAACTGCGGCACGCAGCGGCATCTTGATCAAGAGCGGCGAAGCGCTGGAACAGCTCGCCAAGATCGGCATCGCCGCCTTTGACAAGACCGGCACGCTGACGCGCGGACATCCTGTGGTCACCGATGTCGCAGGCCAGGACACGCTCAAACTGGCCGCGGCTATCGAGACCGGATTGACGCATCCAGTAGCCAAGGCGATCGTTACAGAAGCAGAGCGGCTGAAAGTAGCCGTGCCCAAATCGACGGACGTCACCATAAAGCAGGGTCAGGGTGCGGTCGGTATGGTTGGCGGCAAGCATGTGGCGCTGTTCAGCCCGCGCGCGGCGGGATCGCTCGAAACCGATGTTGCAGCGAGCATCGATACGCTCGAACGCGCGGGCAAAACGGTCGCGGTGCTGCTGGTGGACGGCAAATATCAGGGTCACATCGCGGTTCGCGATGAAGCACGCGACGATGCCAAACCCGCCATTACCGCCCTTAATGCGCTTGGCATTCGCTCGCTAATGCTCAGTGGCGACAATCAGCGGACGGCAACGGCCGTCGCGCAGGGGCTAGGGATGGAGGCCGAGGGCGAGTTGATGCCAGCCGACAAGCTCAAACGGATTGAAGCCCTCAAGGCCGAAGCGCCGGTCCTGATGGTGGGTGACGGCGTCAACGATGCTCCCGCGCTTGCCACCGCTACGCTTGGCCTCGCCATGGGTGGCGGCACCGATGTCGCGATAGAGACTGCCGATGTCGGCCTGCTCAAGGATCGTTTGTGGGGCGTCCCAGATGCCATCCGGCTGGCCCGCAAGACCCGCAGCACGATCCTCACCAACATTGTCATCGCGGTCGGGCTTAAACTCGTGTTCCTGGTGCTTGCCGTGTTCGGCATCACCAATCTGTGGACCGCCATCATTGCCGATACGGGGGCGACGATTCTGGTTACGTTCAACGCACTGCTGCTGTTCTGGACGTTCCAGCCAACGGCGGTGGAAGAAGGTCACACCACCAGCACGAGGGCTTGAACATGGGCGCAGGACATAGCCACGCTGACGCCGGACACGGAACACCGGGGCATAGTCACGGCGCGGGGGCGAGTACAAAGCGGCTCGCAATCGCGCTCGGCCTGACCACCACATTC
>JADYXV010000205.1 GCA_020853995.1 Novosphingobium sp. | reverse complement strand
TGGCCAGCGGCTCAACCTTGCGGATTTCGCAGCAGCCGTCCGGGTCCCATGACCAGCGCAGGCCATTGTCATCCTTTTTGGCGATGACCTCGGCCTCTGGTTCGACAATCACCAGATTTGTCAGGCCGAGCACGTCGGCCAGCTGATCGCGGTAGGCGATGGTTTCGGCGAAATGCTTTTGCGTTTCAAGAAACAGGACGGGCAGCCCCTTATCCACCTGCGCCACCAGATGCAGCAGCACCGCACTTTCTGCGCCGAAACTGGACACCACCGCAAGATCGCCCGCCAAGCCATCATGGATGACCGAACGCAGCATGTCCTGCGTGTCGGTGCCCCTGAACAGATTGTTGAGCCGGATCGCGTCCGTGTCGCTGAAACGAGGGCCGGTGTCGATCAGGTCGATCTTGCGGTCAAGATTGCGGGTCACGGAGCGGTCCATTGCGGGTGTTGTCCAGTCAGTTCGGCGTTGCGCCTTAAGCGGGGTGCCGCTTCGCCCAGATCGCGGGACGGCCATCGACGGTCTTTTGATAAACGTCGGGCCAGGTTGCGAAGGCCTTTTCAGCGGCCTCGGCAGCAATCGGCTGTTCGGGTGCGAAGCTGTCGAAACCGCAGCGGCGCATGTGCGAAAGCTGATCTATCAGCACATCGCCCACCGCGCGCAATTCGCCCGCGTAGCCATGTTCGCGCAGGATACGTGCCGCCGAATAGCCGCGCCCATCGCCATATGTCGGGAAGTTTACTTCGACGAGCGCGAGACGATCCAGATGCGGCAAAAGCGCGCGGGCGTCTTCACCCGGTTCAATCCGCACGGCGGTGGCGTTTGATTGGTCCGCAAAAGTGGCAACCGTTACAGCGGGATCGTTGACGGGTTCATCGTTGCGATAGCGCAAGGTCTGCTCAACCATTTGCAGTCTCCTTGGCATAGATCGCCTCCTTGAACGGGGCCATGCCGATGCGGCGGTAAGTGTCTAGGAAGCGTTCACCTTCGGTGCGCTGTGCAAGATAGACGTCGGTCGCCTTTTCCACTGCATCTACCACGCCGTCTTCATTGAAGCCGGGGCCGGTGATTGTGCCGAGCGAGGTATCAGCGCCTTCGCTGCCGCCGAACGAGAGCTGGTAATTTTCAACCCCCTTACGGTCGACACCCAGAATGCCGATGTGGCCTGCGTGATGATGCCCACAAGCGTTGATGCAGCCCGAAATCTTGAGCTTCAACTCGCCCAGTTCACGCTGGCGGCCAAGATCGGCAAAGCGCTCCGAGATCTTCTGCGCCACCGGAATCGAACGGGCATTGGCCAGCGCGCAATAATCGAGACCCGGGCAGGCGATGATGTCGCTGATCAGATCAAGGTTGGCGTTGGCAAGGCCCGCTTCGTCCAGCTTTTGCCAGATCGTGTAAAGATCGGACTTTTTGACGTGTGGCAGAACGATGTTCTGGGCGTGGGTTACGCGCAGTTCGTCGAACGAATATTCCAGCGCAAGATCTGCCATCAGTCGGATCTGGTCCGCGCTGGCGTCGCCCGGAATGCCGCCGGTGGGCTTCAGGCTGATGTTGACGATGGTGTAGCCCGTCTGCTTGTGGGCATGGGTGTTCTGATCGACCCACAGCGCGAAATCGGGATCGGACAAGTCCAGATCGTCCGATGCGTTGGCATCGAAACCGGGCTGTTCGAAGAAGCCCTTGATACGTTCCAGTTCAGCCGCTGGCGGCTCAAGGCCGAGCGTCAGGATGTGGGCGAATTCTTCTTCCACCTGGCGGCGGTATTCGTCTGCACCGATTTCATGAACGAGAATCTTGATGCGCGCCTTGTACTTGTTATCGCGGCGGCCATAGCGATTGTAGACGCGCAAGCAGGCCTCAAGATACGAGATCATCTGCAACGGCGGCACGAAATCGCCAATCACTGGCGCGATCATTGGCGTACGGCCCATGCCGCCACCGACATAGAACTTGCAGCCGATTTCGCCCGCGTCATTCTTGACCAGCTGGATGCCGATATCGTGCAACTTCATCGCCGCGCGATCCGTTTCCGAACCGATCATCGCGATCTTGAACTTGCGCGGCAGGTAATCGAATTCCGGATGGAAGGTCGACCATTGGCGCAGCAGTTCGGCATAAGGGCGCGGATCAACCAGTTCATCCGCCGCTGCGCCCGCAAATTGATCGGACGTGGTGTTGCGGATGCAATTGCCGCTGGTCTGGATGGCATGCATCTCGACCGAGGCAAGATCAGCCAGAATGTCGGGCGCGTCTTCCAGCTTGATCCAGTTGTACTGGATGTTCTGGCGCGTGGTGAAGTGGCCATAGCCGCGATCATACTTGTCCGCGATATCACCAAGCAGGCGCATCTGGCGGCTGCTGAGCGTGCCATAGGGCACGGCGACGCGGAGCATGTAAGCGTGAAGTTGCAGATACAGGCCGTTCTTCAGGCGCAAGGGCTTGAACTGGTCCTCGGTGATTTCACCGGCAAGTCGGCGTTGCACCTGGTCGCGGAATTCCGCGACGCGCGCATCGACCATGGATTGGTCATAGCTGTCATACTGGTACATTTCAGATCACCCACTTGGCGGCGGCAGGGTCCGCAGGCTTCAGCGAAAGGTCCATCCGCACGGTTGGGCCCAAAGCGCGGATACGTTCCTTGATATGGGCAGGACGCACCCCTTCAGAGGTGGTTTCTGCGTCGATAACGTGAGTGTCTGTGACCACTTGCTTGTCGTTTTCCTGCGCGATGATAGCGTCTGCATCTTCGCCCACGGCAACGGCATCATTGACAAGGCGCGACCAGCCCTGGCCGGTCCACCAGATCACGTCGCCGGTGCGCAGATCATTTCCGGTGATGATCTTCACTTTGCCATCTCCAAAACTTGCTTCAATTCCATCATGTCTCCCCGGCCTGCCACATCACCGATGATGATGAGGGCAGGGCTCTTGACCTTGTTTGTTTCCACTACTGCACCAAGGCCAGCCAAGGCCCCGCGCAGCACGCGCATTTCAGGGCGCGCGGCGTTCTCGACCACGGCCACGGGCATGTCCGGCGCAAGGCCGTCGGCCATCAATTTCTCGGCAATGGCGTCAGCTGTGGCGACGCCCATGTAAATTACCAGCGTGCGACCGATGCCTGCAAGGCCAGCCCAGTTCTGGTCGGTCAGCCCCTTGCACTGGCCCGCCACGAAAGTGACGATGCTGGCGCTGTCGCGGTGCGTCAGCGGGATCATGGCAGAGGCTGCCGCGCCCATCGCGGCGCTGATGCCGGGGACGACTTGCACCGGTACGCCAGCAGAAAAGCAATCTTCTGCTTCTTCACCACCGCGCCCGAACACGAACGGATCGCCGCCCTTGAGGCGTACCACATCGTTGCCTGCCAGCGCCTCGCGCACCAGCAAGGCGTTGATATCGTGCTGTTGCATGGTGTGGCGCGAGCGTTGTTTGGCGACCGAGATCATCCGGCAGCCTTTGGGGGCCATGGCGAGGATTGCAGGATCGACCAGCCCGTCATGCACCAGCACCTTGGCGTTCATCACCAAACGCGCCGCGCGCAGCGTCAAGAGGTCCGGATCACCCGGGCCAGCGCCAACAAGGAACACGGTTCCGATTCTTGAAACGGGATTGCTCATGTGGCTCAGATGGGGGCAAGCGACACGAGTGACCAGTGAGAATGGTTTGTCCTTGGCCTAGATCAGCTTTAGCGGCATCGTCAATTCAAGCATCTGCAGGCTTTTCGCGCGCTGTCAAAGCATCGGCAATGCGGCGCAAGCCTGCACTGTCCTTAAGGTTTACATCCTGTTGGGCGAAGGGAATTTCGATCCCATGTTCTTTGAAAGAGCGCCAGACTTTCCACAACACGTCCGAACGCACGTTGCCTACTCCGGCTTCGGGGTCATCAATCCAGACAATCATGGTGAGGTCGATGCTGCTGGGGCCAAAAGCGGTAAGCAGGACGCCGGGCGAGGGGAAACCGAGCACGCGGGGTGTTCCGCTGATCGCTTCGAGCAGTAGCTTCTCAACGACATCCAGATCACTGCCGTAAGCCACGCCAACAGGAATGTTGATCGAAACTTCTCGGGAGGAATATGACCAGTTTTCAACTTGTTGAGTCATCAAGTTTTCATTTGGTATGAGGTATTCACGATTGTCACGTGTTGTGACAGATACCGCGCGGATGCCGATCTTCTTGACCTCGCCAAACGTGTTGCCCTTGCCGTCAGCCACTGCAATCACATCGCCGGGCTTGATCGAGCGGTCCATGAGCAAGATGATCCCCGCGATCAGGTTGCCGAACGTCTTTTGCAGACCGAAACCGATGGCCAAACCGAAAGCGCCCGAAAACACCGTCAACGCGGTGAGATTTATCCCCAGGACGTCGATCCCGATCAGGATTGCCAAAGCCCAGACCGCGATGGATGCGATCTTTTCACCCAGCAACTGCTGCGCGCGGTCCAGCCTGTCGATCCGGCGGAACATGCGACGGGCGAGTTTGCTGACAAGCTGGCCCATCACGAAGACCAGCAATACCACGATCACGATCCGCAAAGCGCCCCACACCGAAATGTGGTAATTGCCGATGTCGAAACCGATAGCGTTGAGCAGACGGATGCTTTCAGCGATCTGCTGCTTCACTTCAATCACGCAACTTCTCCATAGGCGGCCCATACCGCCAGCGCTTGTTCAAGATCGGCGATAAGGTCCGCTGTGTGTTCAAGACCGATGGATAGTCGAATGCCGAAGGCGTCGGACGGTTCCATCGCGGCCAGTGGCCATGCGCTGGCCGTGCGGATGGGTGCGGGATCAACGGGAGTAGCCAGACTTTCAAATCCGCCCCAGGAATAGCCAATGCCGAACAGGTCAAGGGCATCGATCAGCGCATCTCGCGCTGCCGATGTGCCGCGCTTCAACACGAAGCTGAACAATCCGCAGCCGCCCGTAAAATCGCGTAGCCACAGATCATGCCCTGGCGATCCGGGCAACATCGGGCAAAGCACGCGCGCCACTTCCGGCCTGCTTTCCAGCCATTGCGCAATTGCCAGTGCCGAAGCCGTTTCTGCGTCCAGCCGCAACTTCATCGTGCGCAGGCCGCGCAACATCAGTGAAGCATCATCGGGCGAGACAACATTGCCAAGCCCCTGCGCGCGCAACCTCAGCTTGCGGTACCAATCCGCGCCTGCGCTGGCGCTGCCCATCATGCAATCCGAATGGCCGGACACATGCTTTGTCAGGCTCATCACCGTGATGTCGACGCCGTGCCGCAGAGCGGCAAAGCCGATTGCCGAGGCCCAAGTATTGTCAAGAATCGACACGATCCCGCGCGCTTTGGCCGCTGCGGCAAGCGCTGGTACATCCTGAACTTCCATCGTCAGGCTGCCCGGGCTTTCCAGCAGTACGGCTTTCGTGCGCTCGCAGCAGCCAGCCTCGAACGAGGAAGGACTGGTGGGATCGAACCAGCGCGTTTCAATGCCGAAGTCCTTGAGCAGTCCGCGGCCCATGGCGCGGCTGGGTTCATAGGCGTTATCGGTCATCAACAAGACGTCGCCGGGCCGCAGAACTGTGAGCAAAACGCCTGCGATGGCGGCCACTCCGGACGGGTATAGCACGGTACCGGCTGCGCCCGGCTCCAGTTCGGTCAACGCTTCTGCCAGTGCCCATTGCGTTGGCCCACCGCGCCTGCCGTAATAGAAATTGCCGTCTTGATTGGCCGGATGTGCGCGCAAAGCGGCCATTTCGGGATAGAGGTGCGTCGACGCACGCCAAACGGGGGGATTTACGACAGCGCCGGGATGGTCAGGCGTTCCCGTCCATTCGGCGCGGCGGCCTGCCAGGACGCCGCGCGTAGTCGCATGCAGGTCATCAGTGTTTGTTGGCTTGCTCATATCGGCTTGCTGTTAGCAGCAAGCGTCACAGACTTCGACCTTTCAAACGATTCCGGGAACATATCCCGCCAAGGCACTCTAGGCAGGGCCGGTTGCCTTGGGGGTTGCCGGATCAAGGCCCCATTCGCTCCACGACCCGTCATACAGCGAAACGTCATCTTTGCCGATCAGGTGGAGTGCGAAGATTACGACATTGGCGGTCATGCCTGATCCACACGACGAAATGACCGGTCGCGAAAGGTCAACGCCGGCCGCCTCGAACGCGGCCTTGATGGCGTCAGGCGTTTTCCACGTACCATCTGGTGCAAAGAGCGAGGAATAGGGCACGTTGCGCGCGCCTGGAATGTGGCCGCTGGCAAGCGCGGGGTTTGCTTCGGGAATAGCGCCGGTAAAGCGCGGGGCACCGCGCGCATCGATCAATTGCTCGTTTCCGGTCGAAAGATTGGTAATCACGTCCGCTTTGGTGCGTACGTGGCTGTCGTCTGACCAGACTGTGAAGTGGCGCTGGCGCAGCGTTTCGCGCCCTTGCGCACATCTGCGGCCCTCGGCCTTCCATTTGGCGATCCCGCCATCAAGCAGGGCGACGTTTTGCGCGCCGAACATTGTCAGCATGAACCAGGCGCGGGTTGATGTTTTGATCGGGCTGTCATCGTAAATGACGACTCGACTGCCATCGCCAAGGCCCAGGGCCTGCATCCGGCTCGCAAATTTTTCTGCCGAAGGAAGCATGTTGGGAACAGGCGAGGTCGTGTCGACGATGTCGGCCAGATCCATGAAGACAGCGCCGGGAATATGGCATGCTTCGTATTCCAGCAACGGATTGCGGGCATGCTCCGGCAGAAACGCCGTTGCGTCGACAATACGAAGGTCACTCGCGCCGATTTCGTCCGCGAGCCACTGGGTAGACACCAGTGAATCCATAATTTTTTGTGCTCCTGCCTGCATTGCGCGACCCATCTTGCGCGGGTTCGACGCGCCGAGATTAGCCGTGACGCCGGTGGGCGTCGAGAAGGAAAAAGGGTTTGGAGAAAAAGTGCCAGGGTCAGGCGCTTTGGCTTCGAGGTTCAAGACGGCCTGCCCTTGCATGCAACCTGTATGGCTGACCCAATGGGCAAGCACCACCGGCTTGCCCTTGAGCCTTTAGCGGTGCATGGCCCAACGCGATGATACGCCCGTAATCGGGCACCAAAACCGGAATCAGGGACGTTTACGAAATGGCCAGCGAAGGACCGATCTACCTTGGCAAGACCAGCGCACTTGCCGCAAGCCCGGAAGAGGCCGCGCTGGATTACGTGCCCAATCCGCGTCCGGGCACGCTTTACATGATCCGCTTTGCCGCACCTGAATTCACCTCGCTGTGTCCCGTTACCGGGCAGCCCGATTTTGCGCATTTGGTGATCGACTATGCGCCGGGTGAAACGATCGTTGAATCAAAGGCTTTGAAGCTTTTTCTCGGATCGTTTCGAAATCACGCCGGCTTTCATGAAGACGTCACAGTCGGCATCGGGCAGCGTTTGTTTGCTGAAATGAATCCCAAATGGCTTCGCATCGGAGGCTATTGGTATCCTCGCGGAGGCATCCCAATCGATGTGTTCTGGCAGTCTGGCACCCCGCCAGAGGGGCTATGGCTGCCGGATCAGGGCGTGGCATCCTATCGCGGGCGTGGTTAAAGGCGGCATGGCCACAGAAGTTGCAATTTCAACCATTTGCGTCTATGCCATGAACATCGATGAGACGACCACTGTAGGCATCATCGGCTGAGAGACCACATGCGCTCCCGCTTACGAAGTGGGAGTCCGCGCATGGACCTCAATTTTCAATATTCCGAGCATCAGCAATCGCTGATGCGCGCCATGGCCAGCGACGACTCTGCGCTGCGCACGCGCCACTTTGAATCAGCAGGTTCGGTGGCTAGACGCATTCAGGACTGGCAGCACGCCGAAGGGGCGAATGCTGCCAATGACTGGGCGTGCGTCATCGATGAAGCCCAATTTCCGAATCTTCCCTTTCAAAGGACAATCGCATGAGCCGCGCCATGAATCTGAGCTTGCCAGAAGCCAAAGTCCGCACCCGCTGTGATCAGGCCGGTGTTTCGATCAGCGCGATTGAAACATTACCATCAGGCGGCACCCGCCTTGTCTGTACCCGTGAAGAAGGTGCCGACGAGATGCGGGTTGTGTTCAAGAAGGACGTGATCGAAGGCAACGTTGCACGTTATACCTTCCAGCGCAGCCAGAATTCGCAGTACCGCTGAGATCCTTTGTCCCTGATGTTATGCGGGAAACGGTCAACCGCTTTCTGCATGACATCAGGGTCAGGACTTACGCTGCGTCCTGAAGGGGGGGCGGGTCTTTTCCGGCCAGCTTGATCAGATTACGGCCGGACTGCTTGGCGATGTACAGCGCCTCATCGGCCGCGCGTAACGCTTCGCTTTTAGATTCATAAGCAAAGACATCGGCGATGCCGCCTGAAAATGTGATCTTGCCAAAGGGCATGTCCGTTGCGCGGTTTACAAGGCGGCGTTCAGCGATCTCTTCGCGCGCGCCATCAAGCCGCTGCCAGGCCTTTTCCGGTGTAATCGCTCGGAAAATCACCGCAAATTCCTCGCCTCCATGGCGTGCCACATGGCAGCGTGCGTTGGAAATGCGGCTCAGCGTCTCTGCCACAACTTTAAGCACGCGGTCACCCGACGCATGGCCGTGAGTATCGTTGACGCGTTTGAAGTGGTCGATGTCGACGAAAGCCACGCAAAGCGATTCGCCTGTCTGCTTGGCGCTTTCGATTTCCTTGTCGAACATCAATTCGAAGGCTCTGCGGTTGGGCAAGCCGGTCAGGTGGTCTTCGTCGGCAACCCGCCGCGCTTCGTCCAGACTTTGCTGCAACGTCGTGGCGCGCTTTTCGGATTCGTTGAGATTGAGTTCGATCTCGCGTGTGCGGGTCATCATGGCGCGGGCAAGTGCTGCCAGTTCGGTGATGACGATGCCCGCTTTGCTGACCTGTTCAAGATCATCAACATGCTGCTGCAGCGCTGCGCCATATTCGCTGGTGGCGTTGCGTGCGCTGTTTGTGGTGCGGGAAAACTCTTGTAGGCTTTCCTCCAGCCTGCTCATCAACGCGGCCAACATTTCCGCGCTACTCTCACCTTCTGCTTCGCGCTGCGTCTGCTCAAGCCATTTGAGCGTCACCGGCAGACCGGCTTCCGTGCGCTCCAGAATCAGCTGCGAGAGTTTAGGGTTACCGCCAGTGATGCAATCATAGGCAATGCCCAGCGTACGGGGCATGACTTCAAGATCATGGTCTATCAGAAAATCGGCCACTTTGCCGATCAGGCGGCGCTTAGCCGGCAGCCAGATCTCGCGCGCTGTGGGATCGCGAAAGCTTTCAGCATCCGCGCCTTCATCTGCCTCTGACGGTTGCACATCGTCAGATAGGCCAAGCCACCTGAGCAGTCGGGACCGCGAACCGCGCGCTGATTCTTCGTGATTCATGCACAGTAGGACGGCGGGCGTTGCAGGGAATTAACCACTACAACGCCCAGAATTTGGTGGTCAGGCATTCTTTTTGAAAAAAATGCCTGAATTCAACGCACTCGTGGGCCGCCAAACGGCATTGGCGGTGGAGGGCGACGATGGCCACGTGGCAATTGCGCCTGATAAGCGCGGCCGCAATGATCGACGCAATAGGGGAAGCCGGGGTTAACCTTGTCACCACAAAAATGGAAATCAGGCTCACCTGGATGGCCCATCGGCCAGCGGCAGATCCGGTCATTCAGATCGAGAAGGCTGGTCTTTTCCGAAATTTCGGGGCTGGGGCGGGCAGGGACCAGGCGGCGGGGTGGCGCAGGCGGAATGGGTGCCTGCTGATCGCCGGGGCCCTGCCGGAGGAATCCGCCCGGTCCAACCGAGACGATTCGCGGCATAGGCTTGGGGGCAGGGGCATCAGCGCCCGGCTCAGCAGCAACCTCGCGTGGCTCTGGCGCGGGGGCGACAGCACGGGGTGCAGGCGCTGGGGTGGGCGTAGGGGCCGGACGGGGCGGCACGGCCATCTTCGGCTCTGGCGCAGGGGGCGGTGCAGGCTTTGCGACCTTTGGTGCTGCTGCAACGGCCGGAGCATCGGTCTTGTCGTTGGCTTTCACCGGTGACGGACGTGCTTTGAGGCCCAGACGATGGGCTTTGCCGATGACGGCATTTCGGCTGACACCGCCGAGCTCTTCAGCGATCTGGCTGGCGGTCGATCCGCCTTCCCACATCTTTGCAAGCTTTTCGATGCGCTCTTCGGTCCAGCTCATGCCTTCAAACGTCCTTCATGCGGAGGGGCGATACCCGACCGTTTTCTTCTGTACGGGCAATGCCCGTTCGGCAATTCTTGCCAATGGCTTATCTGCGCGATACCGCACGGACTATGACCATTCAATCGTTGCCCCAAGATGGGACTACCCCCGACAAGACGGAACTCCGCAACGCCGGAACCTTCACTCCACCTGGGCAGCCGATGTTTCGCGGCTTCAACAGATTGGGGCTGTGGACTCTCTATATGAAGGAAGTGCGGCGTTTCTTCAAGGTGCAGACCCAGACGATCTGGGCACCGGCTGTAACCACGCTGTTGTACCTGATGATATTCACGCTGGCATTGGGCGGCGGGGCCAGCGGCAGCAGCCGTATTGTCCTGGGCGTAAACTTTGCCAGCTTCGTCGCACCGGGCCTTATCGCCATGGCCATGATCAACAACGCTTTTGCCAACTCCAGCTTCAGTCTGCTTGTCGGCAAAATTCAAGGGACGATCATCGATTATCTGATGCCGCCAATCAGCACGGGTGAATTGATGACGGCGCTGGTGGGCGCTGCCGTTACTCGTGCGGTTCTGGTGGGCTTTGCCGTTGCCGCTGCCATGGCTTTGTGGCCGGGCGTTGATTTGACGGTCAGACACTTGTGGGCGGTTGTTTGGTTTGGCCTGATGGGCTCGATCCTGCTGGCGCTGATAGGGGTACTGGCTTCGATCTGGGCAGAAAAGTTCGATCACAACGCCGCGATCACCAACTTTGTGATCACGCCCCTGTCGATGCTTTCCGGCACATTCTATGTTATTGATAACCTTGCACCCGCATTTCAGTCAGTGAGCCGTGCAAATCCGATTTTCTACGTGATCTCGGGCTTCCGATTCGGCTTTTTGGGCAAGAGTGACATTGGTGACACTAATCTTGCCGTGCTGCACGGCGCGATTGGCCTTGGCGTGTTGAACCTGGCCTTGGCGGCGCTGCTTTACATTACGCTGCGCTCTGGTTGGAAACTGAAGAACTGATGGGTGCCGGGGGAGGCGTGCCCCGGCTGTTCGATCAGTGCGAAAGGCTGCGATGCAGATGATAGCGCCCGTTGCGGAAGCTTTCGAACATTTCTTCGATTGACGGGTGATCAACGGGCCCTGCATCAGCATCGCCCAGCAGGTTTTGCTGGCTTACATACGCGACATAGCTGCTTTCGTCATTTTCGGCGAGCAGGTGGTAAAAAGGCTGATCACGAAGTGGACGGATGTCTTCGGGGATCGATTGATACCATTCTTCACTGTTCGCGAAGACGGGATCAACATCCACCACCACGCCCCGGAATCCGAACGTGCGGTGTCGCACGACTTCTCCGATCGAAAAGCGCGCCGATGACACGGGGGGAGCCGAAATGTCGCGCCCGGCTTGGGGCGAAAAGAAACTCGCACGGTCCATAATCTGCATATAGGCACATGCCGCGCTGCAAACAAGCGAGCCAATGCAAAAGGTGGCCGCTTTTCGCTTGGCAAGACCGATGCCATGCGCTAACGGCGCGCTTCCTCGACCGGGCAATGCCTTTACCGGCACCCTAAGGACACTTCGCGGAGAGGTGGCAGAGTGGTCGAATGCACCGCACTCGAAATGCGGCATACGGGTGACCGTATCCAGGGTTCGAATCCCTGCCTCTCCGCCAACATCTCATCGCGAAGCCATGAGATGGGCCTCAAGGGGCCGAAAAATCGCCAGCTTCCGCGCGGTTTTGCCAGCGGCGACCGAACCCTAGAGACTGCTGCAAACGCCAAAATCGGTCTCTGACCGGCTTTCGTCTCTTTTCACCCGAACCTCCGCTGCAAAGGTTCGGTCTCCAGAAACGACGTAAATCCGAGGTTTTCTGGCCTTCCATCTACCGAACCGTTTGTGTCGGATCGCGGTTAGAGACGATCATGAGAACCGACGCTTCGGGTCCCACTTGAGGCCTCAGCCGACCGCCTGGGCGATCAGCAACGCTAGGATGATCAGGGTAAGCCACGGCCAAGGCGTCGCCCATGGGGACTGGACCTTCACGTTCTCCAGCTGGGCTATGGCCACTTGAACGGCCGCCTGCTGGAAATGAAGGTCCTTGATCGCAGCCTTCATCACGTCTGCCTCGACATAGCTTGTCGCGTCATCGGCCAACAGCTCGACCTCTTCCAAGAGTCGGAGCACTTCACGCAGGCGTGGCAGGGCGTTCGGATCAGGTGTGCCGAGCAACCCCATAGCTTCCTGATGCTTGCTCTTGGCCAGCGTCAGCATCTGGCTGATGTGTTCAACAGCAGCATCAGGCAGGTCTGGATCGGCAGCGTCCATGGGACACTCTTACCCCATCTTCGCGGCAGGTATATCCCCCCACCGGGTCGTGAAGCTGGGCGAAAGGTTCTCCCGCCGCATGCGCCATTCAGCATCCTTCTGGGCCAACCCCAACCGGGCAGTCCCACGGCCATAGCGATCGTTGATCCTGTCGATCGCCTGCATCAGTCCATCGTCCGGCGCCTCCATCACGTCAAAGAGCGATGCTGGGGCAGCCCCGGGGGCAGCCAGATCGAGCAGCAACACGCCAGCCTTCCGCCAGCCATAACCCTCTCTCCAGATGCGCTCGAAAATCCTCAGGACAGCGGCAGTGATGTCGCGGGTGTCTGACGTTGGCCGGTGGAGCGTCGCGGAGCCTGACACCGACTTCTGTGGCATGTCCTGCGCAAACGGGTCGGTCCGGGTGAATAGCTGCACAGCGCCTGCCACCTGACCGGCATGACGCACCTTTTCGGCCGCCCGCTCAGCAAAGCTCATCACGGCATCATGGACCTGGCCCTTGTCGAAGATGGCCGTGCCGAAGGTGCGAGAACAACAGGTCGTCTGTTTCGGCGGCGGCTGGTCTTCCAGCGCGTGGCAGACGAGGCCGCGCAGCTCGTGGACGGTTCGAAGGCCGACGATACCCATTCGCTGGCGCACCCAGCCGTCCTGAGCGTTGGCGAGGTCGTGGGCTGTGCGGATGCCGCGCTCCTCCAGCATAGCGCTCCAGCGGCGCCCCACTCCCCAGACATCGCCGATCGGCGTTTTGCGCAAGGCCGGCTCGATCCAGTTTGGGTGATGCACCAGGTCCAGCACGCCGCCGGCCTTTGCCGACTTCTTCGCAAGCCGGTTGGCCAGCTTGGCCAGGGTCTTGGTCGGGCCCACGCCGACGGACACCGGAATTCCTGTCCATTGTAGGGTCGTTTGCCGAAGATCACGGCACCATTCGGTCAGGTCCGCCACGGCCAAGCGGTCGAGATCCAGGAAGCACTCGTCGATACTGTAGATCTCATGCCCGGGGGCATTCGACCCCAGAACGCTCATCACGCGTTCGGATATGTCGCCATATAGGGCGTAGTTGGATGAGCAGACGGCAATGTTATGCTCCTCGACTAGGTTGCGGATCTTGAACAGCGGTGCGCCCATACCGACACCCAGCGCCTTCGCCTCATTCGACCGGGCGATTACGCACCCATCGTTATTCGAGAGAACCACAACCGGCCGTCCCCGTAAGCGGGGCTGGAAAAGCCGCTCACAGGATGCATAGAAGTTGTTGCAGTCGACCAGGGCAAAGGTGGC
>JADYXV010000204.1 GCA_020853995.1 Novosphingobium sp. | reverse complement strand
GCGATTCCAGACTGACCCCGATGCTCCGCGCCGCCTGTGTCACAATCCCCGTCGCCGCCAGCATTGCAATGAATGCCCGCTGCTTGTCCGGCGTGATCGAATTGCGCCGTGGCGCTGCATGCAAATAAGCATCGAACCGCAACAGCGGATCATCCTCCACCACCGCATCCGAAAACGCCACCACCGATGTCCGGCGCCCCGGCCGCACCGATGCACACACAGTTTCGTTCTGATTCTCGCTCATGGGCAGTAATTAACCCATTTGGTTAGTTGTAGGAAAATGGAAACTGATCCGCCGCGTTCCCACTCCTGTTGATGGGAGGGTCCGTAGGTGGTGCTGCAACAACTGCAAAAACCGCAGTTGGGTGCCCGATATGAATGAGAGATGGCGAAGAGGCATTAATTATGGGTGTGACGACATACTGTATTATCTACTACTTTTGTTAATTACTGCTATATGTCTAATGTAAATACATAACATCAATATCAATATTTTGCACGTGACTTGCGAAAGTCAAAGCAACATGCGATCAAATACAAAGTTGTCTATAAATACCGATCCATCTGGAACGTCCTTGTATGATATCGATTTCGCCCTCTGGCGTTTCCGCCATGCAATCTGGCCGCTTCGATGATTTGCAGCACAGGATAGATGGTTGGTTATGCGCTGAACTGCCAAGTTGGTTGAACAGGCCTGTTGGTCAGCGCAAAGATGACCTTCACGCGGTTATCGCAGATGGCCGCGAAGCCGGGATGCGCGTTGAAACCGATTTCGCGCTTTATGCTTTGCTTATGTTTCTGCCCGGTGGCAACTGGCGTGATATTCGTGACGAGCGCCACGTTGCAGAAGCCATGATGCTTCCTGATGTTACAGCGCCGAACAAGTTGATGTGGCTCGAAGGCTGGCTTGCCGAGCGCGGTCACCAGATTGCAGGGGCTTGAAGCGATGGGCTTTTTAAGCAAGCTAGAAGCCGCTGCCCAACGTGCAAAGGAATGGGTCGTCAGCAATGTCCGCGAACCGGCAAAGGTTGTCGCGCCTTGCCCGGCTCCAAACACAAGCTCGCCACCGGTTAAAAATCAGTCGGTAATTCCAGCGCCAGCGCCTGTTTCTTCCAGTGTCCATTATGAAGACTGTGTTCTGAAGGAACTCGTGCTCCAATTGACGGACGGTGCGCAATCCCAAGACTTCAAGGCAAATTACCAACGGCGGTACGAAGCGGTCGCCCCCACAGTTTACGACGCATACAAAAGCGATCTGCGTAGCCATGAACTCGTAATCGAGGCACTCGCCAATTGCTATCTGGGGGCAGGCAAAAAGGATTTGACGGCAAGCGCCCAGGCATTCTGCTCTTCGCGCCACGTCAGCTTTTCGCCTGCCCACCCGCGTACAAGGATCGGCGATGACGCGCAGGCAGATGGCGGCGCGCCGGTGCAGACGAAAATCTTCATCGATGATCGCAGCGGCATGCAATCATGGTTGTCGATCTGGCCGTTTGCGGGTGAACGTACCCGGCACATTACGGTCAGCGGATCGGCTTGCGGCCATACATACGTCGGATGCAACGTTCCGCCAAAACCGGCTCTGGCCAACCTGGCTATGCGGCTCGTGGTTATGCCGCACGAAAAGTGGTCTTTCAAAATCAAGGATATCCGTGTCGGCTATTCACGCGGTGGATCAGCCAGCAAGAGCATTAACGCTGCTGCCAACGTTGCCACCCGCGCGCCATTCCGGTCTGTTACCACCACTTTGACGCGGGACTTCGGCAAGCGGGGCGGGACATCGCAGTCAACCACACGAGGAACTGATTATCTCTCGAAATCCAATGAAGCCAAGTTTTCAGATGGAGGCACCGATAGCAGCAGGGAAACGCTGACAACGAATACCTACTCCGTTGAACGGACTCTCTCCCAAGACATAGGTTCGAGCGTTTATTCGGTAACGCAGAAGGACAGTCTGGATGGACCGACCAACGTCCTGAAATCCAGCCTTGATGAGGACCACCAATTCAAGATCAGCGAAAAGTTTTCACTTGAAGTGGAAACAGGTGGTGAAGTTGCCAAGTTCGAGCCTGGAGCCTTCGTGTAAGGCCTGTACAAGGTCAAGGATATCCTGGATTCGATAAAAGACGTTTTGAAAGCCTGTCGTGTCGGTGCCGGGGTAAATGCCGATTACAAGTTTCTTTACGGAGATCTGAGTCTTGATTGGGGTTATCGTTGGCCGGTCTCACCCAAGACTTATAAAGAAGAAAACCGGGTCTATTATGTCGAGCGATATATCTCGGCCAGCGGCACACTGAATGTTCTCACAGGATCGGTCGGCTTATGGGCCGGTGTTGATTTCGATCAAGGCTGGTTGACCGCAGGTGTAAAGGCGCTCATCGAAGGCAGTATTACAGCGACCCTGAAGGTTTCCCCCACAATATCGCTTTCAGCAACCAACCTGAAAACTCTCGATCAGGCAGACGCTGCTTTACAAGTCGTCCCTGAATTCACGATCGAGCCCAAGTTTGAAGGTACTGGAAGCGTAAGGGTTCTGGGTTATCGCCAATCTCTTTCAGTCGTCGTTGAAGGCAATTTTGAAGCTAAAGCCAAACTGGCCTTCAGCTTCAGGTCTCCGCCATCTTTGAAGGCAAGTGTGAATTGGGAGGGCCTGACCTTTAGCGGATATTTTTATGACAGCGACCAGAAGCCTCCGCGTCAGGATATCGAACCCATCGAACTTGCCAAGCCGACAACGATCTTGAAGGAAACCGAGTTTTGGAGCTGAACCCTGACCCTTTCAACGGGCCGGTAATTTACGGTCTCGGCATCACCTGCGGCGACGCGCTGGCTGGCGAGATCATTTTCAACGACATTGCATTCGGAAAACTGCCAACTGGGGCAACCGCCCTTGAATCAATTCCGATCCACGCTGACCTCGACACAACTGTCAATGTCGCGGAATTGCGGGTCGGAACTTCGATATCGAATCTGGATGGCCCTGCAACGCTCATGCCCGGCGGCCCGCCAGCCACTGCCAGTGCAAAGCTACAACTTGAAGGCGACGAAGTAGCAGTTGTCGGTGACGAATTGCACATAACAACGCATGTTTTTGCGCGTGACCTGTGGGATGCGCGCGCGCAAGAACGGGCCGTAATGCTTCCCGCGGTTTTGCGAGTGGCCTTTCAGCCCCGCGCTGGTTCGCCGGTTGCGCTTTGGGCTAATGCAGCAGCCGCAACGCCTGCCGATGTTGCAGATGCCGTATACTCCGAAACCGTAAAAATCGCGGCCATGCTGCGTGATCGCAATTTTGAAGCTTATGTTGGCTCAACGGCGCTGCGAAGACAGCACAGGGCGCGCTGCTATCCACAAGGACCGGACGCAGCTGCCTTGCGAGAAAAAGAACTGGACGACTTGCTTCGCCTTTCCCGCGCAGAGGATTTCAGCGTGCGGATTGCTGCACAGATGGGCTCAACGCTGCGTGCACAGGCCAGATCGCGATTGTTTGATTGGGTCGATGCTCAAGGCGAACCGATTGTCGCCATGCAAGCAAACGGCCGATCTTTTGCGGTGCAGCACCAATTCAGCCTGATTGATGGCAGTCTTAAACTAGTGCGGTAACCGAAGTTCAAATCCTACAGGAAGGACTCTGGGGGCCCATGCGAATGCCAAAAAGAGCCTTCGGGTTATGTCAGCTTACCAACCCACCGCTTGACCCCACCCCCAAATCCAACTAAGGGCGCAACCTTCCCGCAACGGTCATGCCGTTTTGTGGGGCAGAGCTGAACATTGCCGGTGCGTGCAGGTGGGTCAAACTTCCCTGTGTAATCCGCCAAAGTAACCCGGCCCTTTTGTCCGGGTGGAGCGTTTCGGTTCGTTGATGTGTCAGGCGGCGGGGCATATGTCTCCGCAACCACCGCGCATTCGCGAAACCCGCGATTTCTTCACCTTGCCCACTGGGTCACAACCAAGGTGAAGAGTACTTCATGCCTACTATCAATCAGCTGGTCCGCAAGGGCCGCGAACCGCAGAAGGCCAAGTCAAAGGTCCCTGCGATGGAGCAGAACCCGCAGAAGCGCGGCGTTTGCACACGCGTATACACGACGACTCCTAAGAAGCCGAACTCGGCTCTCCGCAAGGTCGCCAAGATCCGTCTGACCAACCAGCGCGAAG
>JADYXV010000203.1 GCA_020853995.1 Novosphingobium sp. | reverse complement strand
GAATAAAGGATCTGCGTATAAGCCATCCCGGTCATTCCTTTATCCTGCAAAGCGTTGGCATGAATGTGGCAAGCATCAATTGCGCCTGCCGATCAGCCCTTTGGCAATCACTTGCGCCTGGATTTCGGCTGCGCCTTCAAAAATGTTGAGGATGCGCGCATCACACAGCACACGGCTGATTTCGTATTCCAGTGCATAGCCGTTGCCGCCGTGAATCTGCAGCGCAGCATCGGCATTCGCCCATGCCGTGCGCGCAGCCAGCAGCTTGGCCATACCGGCTTCAATATCACAACGCTTGCCCAGATCCTTGGTGCGGGCGGCTGCGTATGTCAGTTCGCGTGCCAGGACCATGTCGACAACGCTCATCGCCAGTTTATCGGCTACGCGCGGAAACCCGATGATCGCCCGCCCGAATTGTTTGCGGTTCAAGGCATAGTCCAGTCCCAGTTCTATGGCGCGTCTGGCAACGCCAACCGCGCGTGCCGCCGTCTGGATGCGCGCGCCCTCGAAGGTTTGCATCAGTTGCTTGAAGCCTTGGCCCTCCTCGCCACCCAGTAACGCCTGTTCGGGGGCAACCATACCGTCAAAGGACAACGCATATTCGCGCATTCCGCGATAGCCCAGCACCTCTATCTCGCTTCCGGCCATACCTTCTGCCGGAAAGGGATCATCTTTTGTACCGCGTGGCTTGGGTACCAGCAGCATGGACAGGCCGGCATAGCCTTTGGCATGGGGCAGCGTACGCACCAGCATTGTCATCATGTCAGAGCGGCTGGCATGGGTGATCCATGTCTTGGCACCCGTAATCACCCAGCGGCCATTGTCGTCACGCTCCGCACGGGTGGTCAGACTGCCAAGGTCGGAACCGACATCGGGTTCGGTGAATACCGCTGTCGGCAACACTTCACCGCTGGCAATTTTGGGCAGCCAGTGTGCCTTTTGTTCCATCGTGCCGCCCAGCACGATCAACTCGCCTGCAATTTCCGATCGCGTGCCCAGCGATCCCGTTCCGATCCAGCCGCGTGACAATTCTTCGGTCACCAGACACATGACCAGCTTGCCCAGACCAAGCCCGCCGAACTGCTCGGGAATGCAAACGCCAAACGTGCCCAAATCTGCCATGCGGTGCACGATTTCGTCGGGGATCAAGTCATTTGACAAGTGCCATTTGTGGGCCGCAGGAATGATCTCGGCGTCGGTAAACTTGCGGAACTGTTCGCGGATGGCGTCAAGCTCGGTGTCGCGAAAGCTTTCAGTGGGCCATTGCCCTTGCGCCAAGGCCCCCGCAACCGCCGCGCGCAAAGGTGCATGGTCCCCCGCAAGCAGATCTTGCGCAGCCTGTGACAAAGTAGCCGCAGCAGCGCCTGCCCCCAGGTCAGCTGGCCGGAACAGTTCGTTCTGACCCATCGGCAAACCACCGACCAACTGCGCCAAAGTCTCGGCAAAGGCGAGGCGGGCCACATTGCGGTCAAGCCCGCTTCCGCCGTTATTGGCTTCCAGCCAAGCATCAACCGCCTCCAGCGCGGCCACGCTGGTGGCAACCCAGGCAAAGCCGTGCGCAGCGCGCTGCTGCACATCCATCGGATCGCTGGCCAAACGCTGCTGCAAAGCCTCAAGCGCAGAAGCGCGATAATCGCGGGCAGCGCCGAGGATGTCATGCATCATCATGCCTTCTCGAAAATGGCTGCGATCCCCTGACCACCACCGATACACATTGTTTCAAGGCCATAGCGGACATTGCGGCGCTGCATCTCGCGCAGAAGATTGGCAAGAATACGGCCCCCGGTTGCCCCAATCGGATGGCCCAATGAAATGCCCGAACCATTGACGTTGAGCATATCAAGGCGGCTATCGCCATCGGCCCAACCCCATCCCTTGAGCACGGCCAGAACCTGTGGTGCAAACGCCTCGTTCAACTCGACAAGGCCGATGTCCTGCCATGACAGGCCAGAGCGTGCAAACAGACGCTCTACCGCCGGAACCGGGCCTATCCCCATCCGGCTGGGTTCACACCCCGCAGCCGCCCATGAATGAAGCCAGGCCAAGGGTTCCAGCCCCAGTTCTTCCAGCTTGTCCTCAGCCACCACCAGGCAGGCTGCCGCTGCATCATTTTGCTGGCTGGCATTCCCGGCTGTCACCACTCCGCCCTCCAGCGGACGCAGCGCACCCAGCGTCTCCATTGTGGCATCGGCGCGATAGCCTTCATCGTGGGCGAAAAGCACAGGATCACCCTTGCGCTGCGGCACGGCCACTGGCACCAGTTCATCATCGAACAATCCGTTCCGCCAAGCGGCGGCAGCGCGCTGGTGTGACCGCACGGCATAGGCGTCGCACTGTTCGCGCGTAATCTCCCAATCCCTCGCGCAATTCTCTGCCGTTTCGATCATTCCGGATATCACCCCGAACCGCGAGAGCGGCTGCGACATCATCCGGCCCCGCGCCAACCGGTCATGCAATTCCAGCCCGCCGGCCTTGACGCCTTTGCGGATTTGCGTCGTGTAGTGCTCGACATTGGACATCGATTCAACGCCACCAGCCAGCACCACATCCGAAGCGCCGGTCTGGATCATCATCGCAGCGTTGATCACCGATTGCAGCCCGGATCCGCAACGCCGGTCCAACTGATAGCCCGGCACTTCCACCGGAAAGCCCGCAGCAAGCCAGCTCCAGCGCCCGATCGCAGGCGCTTCACCGTTGCCATAACCCTGGGAAAATACCACATCGTCAACTCGCAGCGGATCAATTCTGGTGCGCTCGATCAACGCCTTGATCACAACGGCCCCGAGATCGCCTGCGCCAAATGTAGAAAGCGCTCCGCCGAACTTGCCCACAGCGGTGCGAACGGGCGAGACGATGGCAGCGCGGCGCAGCGTGTCCCCAATCATCACTTTTTCCTTTAATCTCAAGAAATTCAGATGCCAAAAGTGCCGGAATGGAATTCGCGCAGCATATGTTTGGCAATCTGCAATTGCAGGATCTGCGTGGTGCCTTCGTAAATCCGGTAAATCCGCGCATCGCGAAAGAAGCGCTCGGCATCATACTCGGCCAGATAGCCCGCGCCGCCATAGACTTGCACAACCCGGTCAACCACGCGGCCACACATTTCCGATGCAAAAACCTTGAATGCCGCCGCCTTGCGAAGCACGCTTTCCCCCGCATCGACGCGGGCGGCAACATCGTCCAGCATGCATTCGGCGGCGTAAATCTCGATCTCGCAATCGGCCAGCATCTGCTGGATCAGCTGGAAATTCGCAATCGGTTCACCAAAGGCCTTGCGTTCGCTGGCATAACGGACGGCAGAATCCAGCGCTCGGCGTGCATAGCCGGTAGCCGCTGCCCCCACAGAAATCCTCCCATTATCAAGGCTCTGCATCGCTATGGCAAAACCGCGGCCCGGTTCTCCACCCAACAAGGCGTCATCTGGCAAGGCAACGTCGTCCAGAATGATGTCGGCAATCGCGCTGCCAGCCTGGCCCATTTTTCTGTCAGCCTTGCCCACTGTCACGCCCGGCGTATCCATTGGCACAATGAACGCCGAAACGTGGGCGTTCTTGGGCAAGTTTTCCTTTGCCGTTCGCGCCATGATCAGCGCCACTTTGGCATGGGGCGCGTTGGTAATGTACCGCTTGGTGCCATTGAGCACCCAACCTGCCGCAGTTTTCACCGCAGTGGTCTGCATCCCTGCGGAATCCGATCCCGAACCCGGTTCGGTCAAACCGAATGACGCGATTTCGCCCGCACAAATGCGCGGCAGCCAATGGGCGCGCTGCTCATCTGTACCGCCGTTCTTCAGGGCAGAGCTGAACATGCCGATGTTGATCGAAATGATCGAACGAAAGGCAGGCATGGCATAAGCAAGCGCCTTGACCGTACGCACATATTGGCGGGCATTCATTCCTGCACCGCCAAATTCCGCAGCGTTGGTCAGCCCGAACAGACCCATTCCGCGCAACTCCTGCACGATTTCATCGGGGATCGCGTCATTGGCAATGACGATCTGTTCTGCGGGGATCAGCCGCTCGCGCACATAACGGTGGAGCTGATCCATGAACTGCTCGAACACATCGGGGTCCATCCCCGGAGCGATGCCGGAAGTGCTGACGGCCAAAACAAACATCCTTGCTGAAATGCGTGACGAAACCGAACCTTGCGACGCTTTCCAGACCTATCCGCTGGCTAGCATCTTTTCAATTGTATCCCTGTAAATTCAAATATATGAAAAAAGCCAATTATGACTGCCCGCGTCCGCTCACTCTCCCTCGGCTTTGCCATCCTGCGGCTGCTCGCCTCGTCGGGCGCGCAAAGCCTCACCGAAGTAGCGCGTGCTTTGCAGCTGAACCCGTCCAGTTGTCTCAACTTGCTGCGCACACTGGTGGATGAAGGCGCGGTGGATTTCGAAGGCCGGCGCAAGACATATCGTCTTGCCGATGACTGGGCCGCCACTGACGTGTTTGGAACCGGCAAGGCACAGACGCTGATCGAACGGATGCAGCCGCTGATGACCCATGCCGCCAAGAACGCCAGTGCGACGATCGGCCTTTGGCAAGTCGTCCCCGGCCAGCGCGTGCGGCTGATTTCCCATGCCGAATGTGACGCCATGCTCCGCATCCAGTTGGCCGAAGGGCAGCGCCAGCCCTTGGGCAGCGGGGCTATCGGGCGTGCGCTGGCAGCAGCACAAGGCCTTGATGACGGCGAAATCGCCCGCCGCTTTGCCGAGGTGAAGTGGCAAAAAGTCGTGCGTCTGCGCGATTACATCGCTGAAGTGCGCATCGCACAGACATGCGGCTATGCCGTGGATGACGGCGCGGCCTTTGCCGGCGTGTGCAGCGTTGCCGTGGCCCTTCCACACCTTATCCCAAGCTTTTGCCTATCGGCATCGCTGTTTTCGGGTTCGCGCAGCGCCGACGAAGTAAAAAACATCGGCCTGGCTTTGCTGGATATCAAGCGCGCAATGATGGAATCGTAGAGCAGGACGCTGTCATCACCGGGCGGCCGTCACCGGCAAAAGCACCAAGCTCCAGTCCTTCGCCGGATTTGCGCAAGGCAAGATGCAGTCCTTCACCACAAATCGCAGGTGAAACGCCACGGAACGCGAAATGCGCAAGCGCCTGCTCACCCAGTTTCCGCCGCGCAAGATCCAGCACCAAGCTGGCGACTAGCGGCCCTTGCACCACAAGGCCGCGATAGCCTTCGACACCTGTGGCATAGGCCAGATCGTAATGGATCCGGTGGCTATTGAAGGTGAGTGCCGAATAACGGAAAAGCAGCGTTTCGGCTGGCACCAGTTCGTTCGTCAAATCCCATCCACTTGCGTCAAAGCACCCTGTACCGGGAAATGGTGGAACAGCATCAGCACCCGCAGGTGACGCCTGACGATAGACCAGTGTTTGGGCTTCACGGACCGCAACCACACCATTGCAGCGTGTCTCGTGGTTTACCACGGCAAAGAAAAGCGGCCCTGTGCCTCCTTGCTTGGTTGTAATCGCGGTTATGCGCGATACCCGCTCGATAGCCGCACCCACCTGCAATGGTGCCACAAATTCCACCGTGCTGGCGGCCCACATCCGGCGCGGCAAAGGCAGTGGTGGCAGAAAGCTTTCAGGACTGTCGTCGCGCGCAGGATGTCCATCCTCGCCCAATCCGGCTGTCATTGCATCGGGTAGACAAAGACACCAGTGCAAACCTTGCGGCACGACACCTGCCAGCGGCTCATCGCGGTCCAGTGTGGCGCACCAACGCTTTACCAGCGCTTCCCCAAGCCGGTCATGGCGAACTTCATCGCGGCCAATCCATGATGCCCATTCGCTCATGTCAGGGTGGCCGTTCCCACAACTCCTGCATCGATCAGCCGTCCGATTTCACCCGATGACAGGCCCAGTTGTTTGGCCAGCACTTCTTCGCTGTGCTGGCCATTGTACGGCGCTGGCCGGGGTGCCCCGCGGAGTTGCTGTGGCATCGTGGCAAACGCACCAGCGGCGGGATAATCAAAGCCGCTGGGGTTGCTGCTGTGCCCGAAGACCGGATTATCCCGCACCAGTGCAGGATCGCGAACGGCCTCTAGCATGGTGCGATAAGGGGAATGGACAATCCCGCCAGCATCAAACGCTGCAGCAAGGTCTGCGTGGCTGCGCGCCGCAATCGCCGCTTCAAAAATCGGGAACAGGGCATCGCGATGTGTAAAACGCAGGCCATCATCTTTGGCAAAACTCACGCCCCGCTCTGCCTCGATCCGCGCCACGGCATCGCTGATTCCGAGCGCTGCGACAAGGTTGCTCCATTGGCGCGGGGTAACCACCACGACCATCGTCCGCTGGCCATCGGCTGTGACAAAATCACGGCCAAACAGACCATAAACCGCATTGCCAAGGTTGGGCCGACAGGCCCCAGCATAGAGCACCTCGGCCACAGACCCCAGATTGGCCAGCGTGCCAATCGCCACATCGGACAACGGGACGCGCACTTCTCCACCCTGTCCGGTCGCGCTGCGCCGCTGGATCGCGGCCAGAAGTGCGAAAGCAGAATAGGCACCTGATAACAGATCCCACGCAGGCAGGACGTGATTGACCGGATCAGGGCCAGCGCCCGTCAACATCGGATAACCCACCGCGTTATTGATGGTGTAATCAAGCGCAGGGCTGCCATCGGCCCAGCCCATCACCCGTACTGTCACCAGATCCGACCGCCGTTGCGCCAGCGCTTCATGTGCAAGGAAACCACCTGCGGGAAAGTTGGTAATGAACTGGCCGGTTGCGCAAACCAGCGCCTGCAACAATTCACGGCCTTCAGGTTTTCCCAAATCCAGCGCAACCGACTTTTTGGCGCGATTGAGGTTTTCCCAATAAAGGGAGTCGTGTTGCGCAGTGACCGGCCCACGCCGGAAATCGGGACCACCACCAATCTGGTCAACCCGGATAACCTCAGCCCCCATTTGCGCACAGTACAACCCGGCGGAAGGCGATGCGACAAACGAAGATGCCTCGATGATCGTGAGATTTCCCAGCAAATCGTACATGAAAGCGCACACA
This sequence comes from Novosphingobium sp., assembly GCA_020853995.1. GTDB lineage: Bacteria > Pseudomonadota > Alphaproteobacteria > Sphingomonadales > Sphingomonadaceae > Novosphingobium. Next base: position 1,134 of record JADYXV010000203.1, on the reverse strand, counting down.
TCCCGCAGTAGCTTGATCGATCAGGCAAGAGCTTGCCTAAAAACGGTCGTCTCCGCAAACGCTCTATCCGGAGCAGGCTGACGACATGGCGTGAGGCGCAATCTGGACCAGAACGCATTGGCGGCTGCGATCATTCACGGCGATGAAGGCGTGGCTTGGCCGACGAAGGCTTGATTACGGCAAAAGGTAGCTGAACAAGTCCAGTTGGCTGATGCTCTGCACTTGCCTAGCAGCTCGTGTCATGTGTATCGCTTTGTCATCGGGGCAAAAGCAACCTCCCGGTCAGGCCTAATCGCCCAAGCGTTGCCTTGTTGGTCCGCGTTGCTGCGGAGGGTGAGGCATGGGACGAATGGTGATTTCCAGTAATACTCCCGATTTGCGTGAAATGGTCCGCGTGTTTGCACGGATCGGGTTCCTCAGCTTTGGCGGCCCTGCAGGCCAGATCGCGCTGATGCACCGCGAACTGGTGGAAGAGCGGCAGTGGCTAGATGAGGAGCAATACCTCCACGCGCTGAATTTCTGCCACCTTTTGCCCGGACCCGAGGCGCAGCAGCTTGCCACGTGGATTGGTTGGAAGCTTCACGGGGTGCGCGGCGGGCTTGCTGCCGGGCTGTTGTTTGTCGTGCCCGGGGCGTTTATTATTCTTGCGCTTAGCGCGCTTTATGCAGTTGCGGCGGATCTCGACTGGTTTGCCGCGCTATTTCTCGGCATCAAGGCCGCTGTGCTGGCCATCGTAGTTCAGGCATTGCTGCGTATCGCCGGGCGGGCACTCAACACCAACTTCAAACGTGGACTTGCGGTGTCGGCGTTCTTGGCATTGTTTGCGTTCAATGCGCCGTTTCCGCTGGTGGTGCTGGGTGCAGGCGCAATAGGCATGATGGTGGCTGCCTTGCGTCCGCACTGGCTAGGGTCAGGACCTATTAATCCCGCCTTCGAGGTTTGAGGCAAAATGGCTTGTTGCAAGGCGGATCGGCGCAGGAATAGTGGTTTTATTTCAAGACTATCCCACGCAGCAGCAGGCCATTTTGGTCAAATCCCTGCGGGACGCCGGAATGGCTTCCATCTCGAACAGACAGGTGCTTGGAAAGGCAACCAGCCTTCCCGGCGCACCTGTCCGTCCGATATGTTCGCCAT
>JADYXV010000202.1 GCA_020853995.1 Novosphingobium sp. | reverse complement strand
GGCCAGATCAACCGATTGAAGACCTTGAAGCGCGCGATGTATGGGCGAGCCGGCCCGAACTTGCTCAGGGCCCGAATGCTCCCTCTGCACCACACAAATTGAGGATGACCCCTTAAATGCGGTATGCGAAGGTCAACAAAATCAATGGGGCGGCTTGAGACCTTTCAATTCTCTGGGGTGCATTGTTTGCCGAAGCGGGCTCTACTCTCTACCAGTCTTGGCAAAGGAGAGGCAGGATGCGCTAGAAAATCAGTATTGAGGGTTCGGACGAAATCACGCCAGGCCCCCGGTTCGAGTTTGAGATCGACAGGAGCCTTGATGATTTGATCGCCGGTAACCTCGGCCTGTCGATCAAGGAAGGCAAAGCAATAATGGCCTCGCTTCAGCGGCACATCGTCGAGCAGCAGTGCGCCCTCTATGTTCTGTTCCGACGTCATTGCCAGGGGTGTGGTGGAACGCGGCCGATCAAGGACTATTCGACCAGAACGATCCAGACAGTATACGGCACTGTCACCGTGGAGAGCCCGCGGCTATACCCCTGTCGCCGCTGCATGCCCGGCGTTGATTTCACAATCACCCCGGTCTCCGAGCTCTGCCCTGACCGTGCGACGGCAGATCCGCATTGCGCATGCAGAACTTCTGCTGTCACGCAGCGCTCGCACGGTGACGCAGGTGGCGCAGGATTGCGGGTTCGTCGATGTCTCGCATCTGATCCGGGTATTCAGGAGCATACATGCCACAACTCCGGAAGTCTGGCGCAGGGTGCAAATCCGGACTTCCTCGCTTCTTGGTTCTGCGAATGGATGGAGTGAAACGGTCGACGGAGCGGAAGGCAAAAGTCAATAGCGCGTCGTCATGCGATAGCCGCGCCGGTGGCTGAGGGTGACGAGAGTAATCGCAGCGTTTTGCCACCATGTCGCGCGTTCGACGCAGAACACCGGTTCGCCAAGTTTGTGGTCAAGGTGCGTGACGGTGATTGCATCAGCGGCAGCCGCCAGAAAGCTGATCTCCACCTCGGAAAACGGGACCGCCGCAACTAGCCACTCATTCGGGCCGATCGCGGCAAAGTCCTGCTGTAACGCTTGCGGCAGCGCCGCGCCGTTGATCCAGCGGTCCTCAAGCTGAAAGGCTTCGCCATTGGCAGAGTGCAAGCATACCAGATGAACCACTTCACTGCCGACCTGAAGGTTCATCCGTGCGCGCAGCCAGTCTGGGGCTGCAAGGATTTCGCGACTGACCAACGCATACCGGTAAGACGCGCCGGTCTTTTCGACTTCCGCGCGCACGATGGGCATCTCAAAGCGCGCTTGCCGGATCGGTGCCATGCGAACCCGCGTTCCAGCTTTGCGCTTGCGGTCCAGAAAGCCAAGCTCGCTCACTTCGCGCAGGGCGCGGTTCATCGTTGTTCGCGAACACCTGAACTCTTCCGCCAACTCCACCTCGCCCGGAAGCAGGGTTCCGGGGCCCCAGGGGCCATCGGTGATGCGGTGCAGGATTTCTGCCATGACGTCCCGGAAGGTGGTCTTCTCAAAAATCGGTGTCGTCGCCATTCAGGTCTGCCTCTTGGCCGCGTATGAAGCCCTTGATACGGTTATGTGTACGCTTAAGGCAAGGATTGGCCCCCATGTTTCACATCCTGAACCCAGATGAGTTCCAGACCAACCCGTGGAAGAACGGTGGCGGCGTTACGCATGAGATTGCGCGGCACGCTGTTGGTGAAGGTTGGCAGTGGCGTATCAGCATTGCCGAGGTCGGCGGGGATGGGCCGTTTTCGCTGTTTCCCGGCATGACACGGATTTTGACGGTCATTGACGGTGCGGGGATTGACCTGCTGTCTGCGGGCGGCGTTCTGGAAGCGCGCTTGCACCAGCCGGTTCCCTTCTCTGGTGATCTCGATGTGACAGCCAGGCTGGTCGGCGGACCTGTCCGCAACTTGAATTTGATCTATGATGCGAACGCCGTCGAGGCTACGGTGGAGGTGGTTTTTGGGCCAGCCACGCTGATCTGTGCGGCTGGAACGGTCGGGTTCTTGTGCCTTTCAGGCGCGGTGATCGTTTCGGGTGACGGGTTGCCTACGGGTGCATTCGCCTTTGGAACTGGTATAGATATAGCACTTGCGGCTGACGCCGCAGGGCTATTGATTTTCCTGCGGGATCGGGCCTGAAAGGGTTCAAACAGCGTCGATCAAGCCTTTCACCGCTTTTCGCCAGCCCGCGATGATCTGTTCGCGGTGGATGTGACGCCCGTCTTTCACTTGATGCCTGCCTGCGGACCACAGGTCTGTGACCACAGCATCAGGTGCCGCAAAGGCCAGACCATCAAGAACTTGATCGGGGGCAAGCGCGCAAAGCGTCGGGTGCGACAGGTCAATCGCTGTCAGATCGGCAAGATTGCCGACCGCGATCTGCCCCGATTTGCGCCCCAAAGCCTGAGCCCCGCCCAGTGCGGCACCGACATAAAGGCACTGACCGACCGAGCCTTCCTTTGCGACCATGACATTGCGGGCAATGTCGCGCAGGCGCTGGCTGTATTCCAATGTGCGCAGCTCCTCGGTCAGGCTGATGCGGACGTTGCTGTCGGACCCAATCCCAAACGCCCCGCCTGCGGCCAGCCAGCCCGGCCCGTTGAACGGCCCGTCACCCAGATTAGCCTCGGTGATCGAACATAGCCCGGCAACCGCACCGCTTTTTGCCAGAGCTGCGGTTTCTTGTGGGGTCATGTGTGTGGCGTGGATCGCACACCAATCCGCACCAATGGGGGTGTTGCCTAGCAACCATTCCACCGGCCGCGCACCAAGCCAAGCGGTGATATCGGCCACTTCCTTGGGCTGTTCAGCGACGTGGATGTGAATGGGATTTCCCGCAGCCAAAGGTAGCGCGCGGGCCAGACCCTCCGGGTTAGTGGCGCGCAGCGAATGTGGCGCAATCCCGACGCGGGTGTCAGCGGGCAGTGTGCGTGCAGATGCACGAGTGGCCTCCAGCAAGGCGGCAAAGCGATCGACCGTATTGCCAAACCGCAACTGCCCGGCGGCAAGGGGTTGCTCACCCGCGCCGCCATGGGTGTAAAGCACCGGCAGATGCGTCAGGCCAATGCCCGTCAGATGGGCTGCGGCAAAGATGCGGTTCGAAAGCTCGGCGATATCGGCATAGGCGCCACCCCCCGGTTGATGATGCACATAATGGAACTCGCCAACGGCAGCATACCCGGCTTCTTGCATTTCCATGAATACAAGCGCGGCAATGGCCTCCATCTGCTCGGGCGTCAACCGGTCCAGAAAGCGGTACATCAGATCGCGCCAAGTCCAGAAACTGTCACGGCCCGCAATGCGGTGTTCGGTCATGCCCGCCATGGCGCGTTGGAAGGCATGACTATGCAAGTTTGAAAGTGCAGGAAGAAGCGCCGACACTCGAGAATCGCCGGGTTGCGGTGCCGCTGCTTTGGCCACCTTGGTGATATGCCCATAGGCCACGGTGATCCTGACCTGTTCGGCCCATCCGTCGGGCAGTAAGGCGCGTTCTGCAAAAATCACGATGGCGACTCCTTATGTGTAGACATAATACTTATACTTGCATACATAACGACTCGGCAACACCTTTTCCGGAGCAAGTCACGTGCAGCAGCCTTCTGTCGTTCTGACCTCCCTTCGTGCGGCAACGATGCGTTCAGGGGCTGATCCTTATGGTTTGATCGAAGATGCGGCGATTGTTTTGGCTGGGGGCAAGATCGCATGGCTTGGGATGCAGGCGCATTTGCCGGGCGACTACGCCGCTTTGCCCGTGCGGGACATGGGTGGGCGACTGATCACACCAGCGCTGATTGATTGCCACACCCATGTCGTCCATGGCGGCAACCGTGCCACGGAATTCGAGATGCGGCTGCAAGGGGCAAGCTACGAGGAGGTTGCGCGGGCAGGGGGCGGGATCGTCTCGACCGTGACCGCGACGCGCAAGGCTTCGGAAGACGATCTGGCTGCGGCGGCGCTGCCCTTTGTCGATGCGATGATTGCAGAAGGCGTTGCTGTGATCGAGATCAAGTCCGGTTACGGACTGGAGCAGGACACCGAACTGCGGATGCTGCGTGCCGCGCGGCGGATTGGCCAGTTGCGCCCCGTTCTGGTGCGAACCAGCTATCTCGCGGCGCATGCTGTCCCAGTGGAGTACAAGGGTCGTGCCGACGCCTATATCGATCAGGTCTGCATTCCTGCGCTATACTCGGCCCATGTCGAAGGGCTGGTCGATGCGGTGGATGGGTTCTGCGAGGGTATCGCGTTCTCAGTCGCCCAAATCGAACGGGTGTTTCAAGCCGCCCAGAGCCTTGGGCTTCCGGTCAAGCTTCACGCCGAACAGCTATCCAACCTTGGTGGTGCGGCACTGGCTGCGCGGTATGGCGCGATGTCAGCCGATCATCTGGAATATCTGGATGAGGCGGGGGCGGTCGCCATGGCCGCATCTGGAACCGTAGCGGTGATCCTGCCCGGTGCGTTTTATACCCTACGCGAAACGCGGATGCCTCCGATTGATTTGCTGCGCCAACACGGCGTGCTGATGGCCGTGGCGACCGATATGAACCCCGGTTCCAGCCCCATGACCTCGCTTTTGCTGGCGATGAACATGGCCTGCACTCTGTTTCGCATGACCCCGGCCGAGGCTTTGGCGGGGGCCACCACCCATGCCGCCCGTGCGCTTGGTCTGACCGATCGCGGCAGGCTGGCGTCGGGTCAAATCGCCGACCTTGCCGTCTGGAACTGCGGCCACCCGGCCGAACTGGCCTACCGCATCGGCTTTAACCCCCTTTACCAACGCATAATCGGAGGCGTCCTTTGACCGCTCTTACCCTTGTTCCGGGCCAGACCACCTTGGTACAACTGGCACGAATTTACCGCGAAGAACTGTCCGTCACGCTGGATCGCGCAGCCCGTCCGGGGATCGAGGCTGCCGCTGCCGCGATCAACGCTGCAGCCGCCGGGGATGTACCGGTCTACGGGGTAAACACTGGTTTTGGCAAACTGGCGTCCTTGCGCATCGCCCCTGAAGACACCGCCACCCTACAGCGCAACTTGATCTTGTCGCATTGCTGTGGCGTGGGCGACGCCATCCCGCGCGCCCATGCGCGGTTGCTGATGGTGTTGAAGCTTCTCAGCTTTGGGCGCGGTGCTTCGGGCGTACGTTGGGCGTTTGTTGAACTGCTTGAGGCTATGCTGGCCTGTGGCGTGACGCCTGTCATTCCTGCGCAAGGGTCGGTCGGGGCGTCGGGTGATCTGGCCCCCTTGTCCCATATGACTGCTGTTCTGATCGGCCATGGCGAGGCGGAATACCAAGGCCGCGTGATGCCAGGTGCCGAGGCCCTAGCTGCGGCTGGTCTGACCCCGATTCCGCTCGGCCCCAAAGAAGGACTGGCCTTCATCAACGGAACGCAATTTTCCACCGCTTTCGCTCTCGCGGGCCTGTTCGACGGCTGGAATGCGGCGCAGTCCGCACTTGTCACCTCGGCGCTGTCGACGGACGCGATCATGGGGTCTACCGCCCCCTTGCAGCCGGAAATCCATTCGCTGCGCGGTCATGCGGGACAGATCGAGGCTGCAAGCTTTATGCGGGCGCTGCTGGCGGGATCCGAGATCCGCGAAAGCCATATCGTCGGCGATGCCCGCGTGCAGGATCCCTATTGCATCCGGTGCCAGCCTCAGGTCACTGGGGCCGCGATGGATGTATTGCGCCAAGCAGCACATACTCTGATGATCGAGGCCAACGCGGCAACCGACAATCCGTTGGTGCTGACTGGGGCCGGGCTGATCGTGTCCGGTGGTAACTTCCACGCTGAACCCGTGGGCTTTGCCGCCGACATGATTGCGCTGGCCCTGGCCGAGATCGGGGCGATCGCGCAGCGCCGCGTCGCCTTGATGGTGGACCCGGTTTTGTCGTTCAACCTGCCTGCGTTCCTGACTCCGCGCCCCGGCCTGAACTCCGGCCTCATGATCGCCGAGGTGACCACTGCCGCGCTGATGTCCGAGAACAAGCACATCGCCATGCCTTGCGTGACCGACAGCACGCCGACATCGGCTAATCAGGAAGACCATGTCAGCATGGCAGCACACGGTGCTGTGCGCTTGGGCAAGATGGTGCAAAACCTGAACGTGATCCTTGGGGTCGAGGCGATGTGTGCTGCCCAGGGCATCGACTTCCGGGCGCCGCTGCACACCAGTGCACCATTGCAGGACGTTGTCGCGCGGCTGCGTCAGGATGTGGCAACGCTGGGCGATGATCGCTACCTTGCCCCCGATCTGGCCGCAGCAGCGCGCCTGATTGGCACCGGCACCTTGGCGCAGGCAAGCGGTCTGGCACTGCCAGAGTTGTCCGCATGATGCCTGTCACCATAACGCAAGGCGACAGTCCGGTCATTCTCGGTCTGCCGCACGGGGGGACATATGTGCCCGACGCGCTGATGGCCCGGTTGAATGACCGCGGGCGAAGGCTGTCAGACACGGATTGGCATATTGCTCAGCTTTATCAGGGGCTTTTGGCTGACGTTACGATAGTCGAGGCGACGTTTCACCGCTATGTCATTGACGCCAACCGTGACCCGGCAGGAGCTTCGCTTTATCCGGGCGCCAACACGACCACCCTGTGTCCGACGACGGACTTTGATGGGCTGGACATCTGGAGCGAAGGGCAGGAGCCAACGCTCGACGAGATTGCCGCACGCCGGGCGCAATACCACGCGCCCTATCATGCGGCACTTGCCGCCGAAGTCGAGCGAGTGAAGGCCCGGCATGGCGTGGCGATCGTCTTTGATTGCCATTCGATCCGCTCGACCATCCCTTTCCTGTTTCCCGGACTGCTGCCGGTGTTTTCCATCGGCACCAACGACGGACAGACCTGCGCGCCACAAGTGTCTCAGGCTGTTTCGGTACCCTGTTTTGCGAGCAAGGCGTTCGATGCCGTGTTGAATGGCCGCTTCAAGGGTGGCTGGACCACGCGGCACTATGGTCAGCCCGGCACGGGCGTTCATGCCATCCAGATGGAACTGGCCCAGCGCGCCTATCTCGCCGCCGAGGCAGCACCTTGGACCTATGCCCCCCGGATCGCCGCGCCATTGCGCGCGGTTCTTGGGCAAATTCTACAATCCCTTGACACCCTTGCCCGCTCGGGCGTGCTCACCCATGAAGGAGCCTTCCATGCTTGATCGCAAGAACAGCCGCGACATCTATCCCGCCACCGGCACTGAAATCACCGCGAAATCGTGGCAGACCGAGGCCGCGATGCGGATGTTGATGAACAACCTGCATCCTG
>JADYXV010000201.1 GCA_020853995.1 Novosphingobium sp. | reverse complement strand
GTCTTCAAGCTTCGGGATCATTGATAGCCTTCCAATCATCGAAAGTGTTGCCGGTGAAGGTGTTGCTGACCTCGACCCGTGCGCGGGCCGTGTGCAGCGCCAGAGGGTCAAGGTTGCCCTCCCATGCATGTCCCTGCCACGCCTGCATTTCACGCTCTGCAAGGGCCTGCATCGCCGCCATGACGTATTGCGTCATTGGTAGGTCGAACCATTCCGCGAAGTCTTTGGCGTCAAGCTGCATCAGCCCTCCCCATACCAACCTTCAGCGCTTCGAGTTCGGCCTTGCCTTGCTCCAATTCCAGCGCGCTGGCGTCCAGTTCCAACGAGGCCATCTTAGCTTGTGCGTCCGTTTCATCCTTGACCGCCTTTGCAACCTTGCCGCGAACCGTCGCCTCCATATCTGCCATTGCCATTGCCTGTTCAGGCCCGGGCGGTGGAGGTGGTGGCAAAATCTTGTCGATGTCGTCCACATCAGCCGCTTCATAAACACGGCGCAGCACTTCGCGCGCATCACCACCAACGGCTTGCAGCGTCTCTACGGTCGAGAGCAGGAATTGCGCCCTAGTCATACGCTGCATCCGCGTGACGCTGCTAGGATCAGATACGGGGCAGATGTCCATATCCGCCGCGTTGAAGTCCTGCATGATGTCCGCCGCAGGATCATCCAGCAATTCCATATACGCGGCTTGTGCGGCCTCGTCAGCATACTTGCCGATGTTGCCAAACAGGATTTTAAACTCGCCCTTAAGGCCAAGATAAACCCGCTTGTAGATCGCGGTAAAGACCTGCAATCCCTGTTCGATCAGCGCAAGCGTGGTGCCAACCTGCCCATTGTTTGACCCTTCGCCGGTCAGAATATCCTTGATCGATGCAATGTCCCGCGCCGCGCCAAGGATCAGGTCAAGCAAGTTGAACATGACAGGGCTGGCTTGCGGGAATGTCCGCTCGACAATGCCGCTGCGAAGCGCGTCACCAGCCACAGGAACTGTTTTGTATTCGCCTGGACGCCATTTAAGCGACGACGATTGCCCGCGCCCTTGTATCTTGAGACCGGACGCGACAAAGCCACCGCCAGCTACAGCCGCCGTGTTTGCATCAATCATCTGATTGATCAGCGTGTTGATGACGTTGCCGTATTGGTGAAGCAAATGCGCAAGGCCGATGTTGTAGAACTGGCCTTCAGGGTTCGGCATAAACCCGTATTTCGTGTAAAACTTGCGGCGCTCGATATAGGCCACATCGGTTTGCGCCAGTTGCACCTGATCCGGCCCGAAGTCAGGCACGATGCGCAAAAGCTGTTTGGACTTGTGATCGATCGTGACAATGTAAGGTTCGTCGATGCCGTCGTCATCAAGGTCAAAGTACGCTTGCGCCTCGATCAGAAGCCGAGCGTCTTTCTCGTCATCATTGAACGTCACATCGGCGCGGTATTTGCCGGTCCGAATGTCCCGCTTGATTTGATGCGGGTAAATGCCATCGATCTCTTCAGTGATTTGCGGGGCGTCATCCAATGACTTTGCCGCGTTGTTCACTACCAGTTTAAGCGCTGGCACAAACTTGCTTTGATGCTTGCGCCCGTCAAACCATGATTTACGAAAGCCACATCCAATCGCAGGCATCTGGAATAGCAGTGTATCGGTTTCAGCTTCCCATCCGTCCATCTGGTAGAACAACATGTAATTCATGTACTGACGCACACGCGCTGCACGTTTGGTTTTATCGCCCGGTGCCCTCGCCCACACGGGTTCTGGATCACCTCCTTCCGGTAGAGGGGATGGGCCTTGCGGTGTGATCACGACAGGGCCTTGGGGTAAAAACGCTACGGGTAAACCTTGGAACTGGAATAGCGGCTGGCCCTGATCGTCAAGGCGCGGCATTCCGTTATCATTGCCCAGCACCTTGCACGATACCGCCTCGTCACCCTTGACAATGGCAGGGTACGAACGCGCGTTGAACTGCATGACAGCCGTTGCGAGTAGCGGGTACTTGACGTTTGATGCCCCTGGCCAAGGGAAGTCTTTGGCGTTGGATTTTGTTTCGCCGATCTCTTTCAGCGCCTCTTCAGCGACCGTAGCCCAATCGGACCGGCTTTTCTTGTCGCATTCGTACGTGTCGCAAACCTGATCGATGACTTGCGCGATTTGCTCAGATGTCAGGTATTCGGATATATCGCCGTCAGCTTCAGCGAATTGCATCAACAGGCTGATCGATTGCATATCGGCCTTGGCTTGAATATCCGCGCGGATAGCGTCTTCCGCGTCTTGTGGGATATTCAATTCCATTTAAGAACCCCTTAGCCGTCAGTCTCGCGACGATGGATGCCGCGTTTTAACACGCGCTTTGTGAAGTGGCAAGCTAGTAACCCGTTGTGGCGTTGCGGCCTTGTTCCTCGTGGTAGTCGTCGCCCATAACGTGCGCTGCGATAGGCACTGCGAAGGTCAATGCGGCAGCGTCACCTAAGTCAGGCGAGAACCCATAGCGCTCGCGAATGCTGTCTTTAGGCTCTATCACAAGCTCATTGTTTGAACTGTAGCGCGTCTGCCCCTTGCCCCATGCAGGCGCTGTCAGATCCGCGTGGAGGCTGTCAATATTCGGAATTTGCACATCGCCCCCCATCCAGTCGCGAAGGTTATCCCACATCTCAGCGCGCCGGTTTGCGTAAAGCTCATCGCCTGTAGGACCGACGCCTATCGGATTTGAACCGAAGTTCACCGCGTTGACTACATCGCCGTAGCCAAGCTCAGCCAGCCTGTCATAAACGCCAGCACCAATACCGCCCACATCGATGTTTACCGCCGCAGGATTATAGCGCTTGATCAAATTAACCACATGGCCCGCCGTGGTCATCAGGTCGTCAAAGTCCCAAGTCGCGCAAATGTGATTACCCATCTTGCGCCCGATCCGGTCAATCACGCCGGTCTTGTCGCCACCGCCGCGCGCTGGATCGACGCCGATAATCAATGCGCCTTGCGGGACAATTGAACGAACGCGAGCCATCGCAACGTGATTGGACGGGATAAAGCTGTTACCGGCGGTTTGAAACGCCTCGTCGGCATTGGCTGGATATTCCTGTTTAAACTTCCAGCAAGGTTCATCGTCAGACTGACCCGTTGCCGTTGCCATGTCACGGTTTTTCAGGAACGCCCAATACAACTGCCCATCGGTCAGATTATTGACAGCCTGATATTCCTGCCACTTTTTGCCGGCTATCCAATCGGCGGCGGGTGTTGCGGTATATCCGTCATCCCAATACCACGGCATGAATATGGCAATGTCGGTGCTATCACCACGTTCCGCCGCCTTGTAACGCCTCTGGTAGACGTTGCCGATCCCGTTGGCGGTACTCTCGAAAACGCGCTCTGTTCCCGCCGCATCTGACTGCGCTTGCTCAAGCCCTGCCACATGGTCCTCTGCATTAGGCCAGAAAGCCACTTCGGAGCCATGCAGGAGCTGGACCGTGCTAGACCGGCCCACCTCTTTTGTTCCCGCTGTAGCGACTGCGTAGGAGCATTCTCTGCCTGCGAATACCAACTCCTTAGCATTTGATGCCGCCGTTTCATGCCTTGCCCAATCAGGCACAAGGTCATGATAGCGCTTTGTCATCTTGAAAAGGTTATCGGTTGCAGGCTGTTCGTGCGTCAGGATGAACGCGTTTAATCCCTTACCGCCCCACATGCGCCAGTAGAACCGACCTTGCAGATAGGTGGAACATCCCATCTGACGGCCCTTCAGGATGATCGCACGAACCTTGCCGGTTTCACGCCGCTGTTTTTCCAATCGTTCGTGCAGATAGCGTTGCGCCTGATTAAGCTGGAACGGCTCAATCTTGCCTGCCTTCGTTCGAATGCGCAGCATGTGCTTTGCGAAATAACCGAAGTCATCCCTTAGGCGGCGCAGCTTTTCACGGTCAAATTGCAGATCAGTCATCAAGGGCGTCTAGGGCTGCGCCGAGATTGATACTGCCGGAGTGCTCTTTCTTATCGACCACCAAACCATTCAGTTTAGCCACATCCATCATTGAAGCGCGGGCCACACCAAGGCCGGATGCCTCTGCTAAGTCCTCACCTTTTTGGGCAATGCGAAGCAGGTTTGTAGTTAGCATATCAACCGTCACCATCGTGCGTTCAACGGCGCGTTCCCGAAGTGTCGATAGCCTTGCAGCAACCTTGCTATCAGCAAGTAACCGTGAAGCTGCTTCGTTTATCGTCTTTGGTGAAGCGTTCTGGCTGTAACCCGCCACCCGATAAGCCTCCGAGGCGTTACCCGTTGTCAGGTACGCTTGTACAAACGCCTCTTGCTTGGGTGTCAGGTTAGTCGCCATGCCTTGGAATTACCCCTTCCCGCCGTTGTTTGCAAGTGGGGCCAGCCATGCGGGGGATAGCTGGCCCAGCCGGTTAACTCACATCTTCGCCGGAGCCGTAGCCGTAGCCGTCGACGTAGCCGTCGCCGTAGCCGTAGCCGGAGCCGTAGCCGTAGCCATAGCCGTCGACATAGCCGTCGCCGTAGCCGTAGCCG
>JADYXV010000200.1 GCA_020853995.1 Novosphingobium sp. | reverse complement strand
GGTGACAAGCAAGGCGCGGTCGCCGATAACAGCCGTCGTCAATTCCAGCCCGCGTATGAACGGTTCGGCCAGCAGTTCATCAAACTCCTGCCAAGGGCCAACTGCATCGGCCCTGATCGGATCGCCATAGTTCCCCTCGGCCGTCACGATGGCCACGCCGACGGACGATCCTTCGTTCACCGGCTTCACAACATAAGGGCGCGGTAATGGATCACCGCGATAAAGCTCTTCGGTGCGGACGATGCGCCCACCCGGCATAGGAATGCCATGTGGCACCAGCGCAAGCTTGGTCAGTTCCTTGTCAATCGCGATGACCGACGTGGCCAATCCTGAATGCGTATAAGTCAGCCCCATGATGTCCATCAGGCCCTGGATCGAACCATCCTCGCCCGGTGTGCCATGCAAGGCATTGAACACCACGTCCGGCTTGGCTTCGGCCAGGCGCAAGGCAACATCGCGGTCCATATCGATCCGCGTGACCTTATGCCCTTTGGACTCAAGCGCCTTCGCCACGCCCTCGCCCGACATCAGGCTGACCGGCCGTTCGCTAGACCAGCCGCCCATCAGCACCGCGACATGAAGTTTCGGAAGTGTCACGGCCTGCCAATCCTCTTGATTTCCCATTCCAGATCCACGCCGGAGTTCTGCTTCACCCGGCGGCGGACCTCCTCGCCCAGTTCCTCGATCTCGGCGCTCGTCCCTTCGCCGGTGTTGATCAGGAAATTGGTGTGCTTCTCGCTCACTTGCGCGCCACCGATGGTCAAGCCCCGGCAACCCGCCTTGTCGACCAGTTCCCATGCCTTCCCGCCATCAGGGTTCTTGAACGTGGAACCACCGGTTTTTGACCGCAGCGGCTGAGATGCCTCGCGCGCGGCGCTGATACGGTCCATCTCGGTCTGGATCGCTGCGGGATCACCCGGCTCACCGCGAAACCGTGCGGCAACAACCACGCAGCCATCGACAAGATCAGAGTGCCGGTATGTGTAGCCAAGTTCCGAAAGCGGCAGCGTCGCGATTTCGCCCGAACGGATCACAACGTCGCAATCGATGAGCACATCCTTCACTTCACGCCCGTAAGCGCCACCATTCATGCGCACGAAGCCCCCTACGGTGCCGGGGATCGAACGCAAAAACTCTAGGCCTGCAATCCCATTGTCACGCGCGGTCGATGACACAAGAATGCCGCTCGCCCCGCCCCCGCAATTCAATGTAACCGCGTCCACTTTTTCAACTTTGGCAAAGGCTTTGCCCAGCCGGATCACAACCCCCGGAACCCCGCCGTCGCGCACGATCAGGTTGGAACCAAGACCCAGTGCCATCACCGGAACATCAGGCGCCAAACCTGCAAGAAAGTCTTGCAGATCAGCCACATCCTTTGGCTCAAACAGCCAATCAGCCGTACCACCGGACTTGAACCAAACCAGCGGCGCAAGTGGTGCGTCGGGTGTCAGCTTTCCGCGAACGGATGGAAGCGCGAGCGTGTTCACCCTAAAGCTCTCTCACGCACAATCGCATTGGCCAGACCTGCTGCCCACTTGGTAATATCGCCAGCGCCAAGGCAAACGACCATATCGCCCGCCTGCACTACACCCGCCAATTCCTTGGCCAAAGCATCAGCACCATCAATCAGATGCGCAGAGCGGTGGCCACGCGCTTTCACGCCTTCAACCATCGCGCCGCTATCAACGCCATCAATCGGCTGTTCACCGGCGGGATAGACCGGCGCGGCATAGACAAGGTCGGCGTCATTGAACGCACCTTGGAATTCTTCCATGTGATCGCGCAGACGGGTGAACCGGTGGGGCTGCACCACGGCAATCACCCGGCCTTGCACACCCTCGCGCGCAGCGGCGAGCACGGCTCGGATTTCAACCGGATGGTGTCCGTAATCGTCTATGACGGTGACTGAACCTGCACCAACCGCAACTTCACCCACCTTGGTAAACCGGCGTTTGACCCCGCCAAACTTGGCAAAGCCGGTGCAAATCAATTCATCCGAAACGCCCATTTCAACGGCGACAGCGACGGCAGCAAGCGCGTTCTGCACGTTGTGCCGCCCCGGCATCGGCAGCTCGATACCCTCGATCCGGCGGAATGAACCATCGCGCTGGCGCAGCATCACGTCAAAGCGATTGCCACCCGGAATAGGCGTGACAGCCTCACCGCGCACATCGGCCTGGGCGGAAAATCCGTACGTCACCACACGGCGGTCGCGCACTTTGGGAATGATCGCCTGCACTTCGGGATGATCGATGCACAGCATGGCCGCGCCATAAAATGGCACGTTTTCAATAAATTCGACAAAGGCAGACTTCACTTTATCAAAGCTGCCGTAATGATCGAGATGTTCAGGATCGATGTTGGTAACAACCGCCAGCGTTCCATCAAGCCGCAAGAACGAACCATCGCTCTCATCCGCCTCAACCACCATCCAGTCGCTATCGCCCAACCGCGCGTTCGAACCGTAGGAATTGATGATACCGCCGTTGATCACCGTCGGGTCCACACCGCCCGCATCCAGCAGGCACGCGATCATCGACGTCGTCGTGGTTTTCCCATGTGTTCCGGCAACCGCAACCGTGCTTTTCAACCGCATCAGTTCGGCAAGCATTTCCGCACGGCGCACCACCGGAATGCGGCCCTCAAGCGCGGCGACAACTTCGGGGTTATCACGCTTTACGGCGGTGGACGTTACCACAACCGCCACGCCATCCACGTTTTCGGCGCGCTGGCCGATCATCACCTTGATCCCGCGCGAACGCAAACCTTCAACGACATAGCTTTCCGCCATGTCGGACCCCTGCACCACATAACCCATGTTGTGCATGACTTCGGCAATGCCGGACATGCCGATGCCGCCAATGCCGACAAAGTGGATGGTGCCAATTTCCGTGCCGACGCCCTTCACTTTTGCGCTCCTGTTGCGCATGCGTGCTTCGACAGGCTCAGCATGAGCGGGCTTTGGCTATTCTGTTTCCGCTCATCCTGAGCTTGTCGAAGGATCATGCCAGTTGCTCCTGCCCGGAAGCCGCCGTTGCGCGGGTATCAACGCGCATCACGTCCATGATCGGTTCTGCACCGAAGCTTTCGACCAGATCGGCCAGATCGCTGACGGCATTGGGCAATCCGCAATTCCATGCGGCATGGGCAGCGTTGGCGAGCGTGTGGGGGTGTAGCGCCATGGTCTGGATTTGCTTGGCAAGTTCCTTGGGGGTGAAGCCGGTTTGCCGAATGGCCCGCGCACCGCCAGCCGCAACCATCTCGCGCGTATTCGCAGCCTGGTGATCGTCGGTGGCAATAGGCAGTGGAATGAGAATGGCAGGGCGGCCAACTGCGGTCAGTTCAGCGATTGTCGACGCGCCAGCACGACCGATAAACAAATGCGCCGCCGCAAGCCGTCCCTGCATATCTTCAAAGTAAGTGCCGAGTTCAGCCGGAATTTCGTGCGCGGCATAGCGCGCACGGACCGCTTCCAGATCTTCCGGGCGGCACTGCTGCGTCACTTGGAGACGATGGCGTAATGAAGGCGGAAGCATGGCCAGCCCGTCAGGAACGACCTCGGACAACACCGAAGCCCCCTGACTACCGCCGGTTACCAGCACGCGAAACAGCCCATCCTCGGTAAACTCGGGGAATGGATCGCCGCGCAGTGCCAGCACTTCGGGCCGCACCGGATTGCCGACGCGATGGACCTTGCCCCACAGCTTGGGATCAAGCCGCTCAACTTCGCCATAAGCCGTCGCAATCGCGTTCACGCGCTTGGCAAGGAAGCGATTGACGCGGCCCAGCACAGCGTTCTGTTCATGGATGACTGTCGGAATTTTGGCTGACCGCGCCGCCAACAGCGCAGGTAAAGCGGGATAGCCGCCAAAGCCGATCACGCATGAAGGCTCAAAGCTTTCGAACAGGCGAAGTGCCATGGCGCGGCCCTGCCAGATTGCGCGAAGGCCCTTCCACAACGCCAACGGGTTTTTGCCAAGCCGACCTGCGGGCAAAACGTGCGCCGGAAGGAAATCGGGCTTGCCGGGGATTTTCGCGCCCCGATCATCTGTGACCAGTGCCACATGATGGCCGCGCCGTTCAAGCTCTACCGCCAAGGCAAACGCCGGAATCAGGTGGCCGCCGGTGCCGCCTGCGGCAAGCACATAGTGTCTGGAAACGCCGGTCATCTTTGTGTGAAATCCGAAATGTCGAACTTTTCCCGCGAAAGGTAGGGGTTGCGGCGCGTAATCGCCAACAACAGGCCCATGCCCAAAAGCAGCGCGATGGTCGATGATCCGCCATAGCTGATCAGGGGCAAAGTCATGCCTTTCGATGGGAAAAGTTGCAAGTTCACCAGAATATTGATGAAGGCCTGTCCCACCAGTTGCGCAGTAAGACCCGCAGCCGCAAGGATCGTGAACAGGTCTTCCTCGTCGAGCAGGCGCATCAACACGCGCAGCGCAATCACGCAATAGACGATCACCACAACCGCGCAGGCAACTAACCCGAATTCCTCACCGATCACCGAAAAAATGTAATCGGTGTGCGCTTCGGGCAAGGCATTCTTGCGGCTGCCAAGCCACAGACCGGCCCCGCTCCACCCACCGTTGAGCAAAGTGCGCATCGCCAAGTCAACCTGATCGAACTCGCTACCGCCGGATATGAAGCTGTCGATGCGGTGCGTTGCGTTGGGATAAAACAAATAGGCCGCAATCACGACCAGAACACCACCGCCAAAGGACCACAGCACGCGATGCGCTGAAAGCCCGGAAAGCAGCACGAGAACAAACCACACACCACCGAACAGGATCGTGGAACCAAAATCGGGTTGCGCCATAAGCAGCATCCCGACCAGACCCATAATTGCAAATGTAATGCCGATCACCGGAATGTTCGGATCACGCACCCGCCATGACAAGATCCACGCAATGGCAATGGCAAAGCCGGGCTTGAGGAATTCGGACGGCTGCAAGCTGAAGCCAATCCACAACCAACGCTTGGCCCCCTTCACTTCGCTACCCACCAACGGGACAAGGACGAGAGCGAGAACCATCACTGCTGCAAGGATGATTGCCGCCCGTCGTGCAGCGTCCTTGGGCAGGACAGATGCAAAGAACATTGCCACCAACCCCACCGCGACCCAGCGCAAGTGTATCCAGAAAAAGTAGAGATCACCCAGCGATTTGGCTGCGGTTGACAGTCGCTTGGCACTGGCTGGCGAGGCCGCGGCAACCGCGATTGAACCGATCACCACGAGAAACAGGATCAAGCCGAGCAGCAACCGGTCAATCTCGCGCCACCAGATCAGCAATTCGCTACGGCGGCTGCGACGGAAGCGCGAACCATGTCCGACAACGCGAACGCCCCCTTCGGGCATTGGCGTCGTTATCAGGCGCGTCGGGGTGGGCGTCGTGCTCATTACCGGCCCTCGGGCGGGCAAGGCGCAGCGTGATCCTGGATCAGGGCTTCAACGATTTGGCGGAAGCTATCGCCGCGTGCCTCAAAATCACGGAACTGGTCAAAACTGGCACATGCAGGTGACAACATGACAACATCGCCAGGCTGCGCAGCGTCCATCGCCTGGCGCACCGCGTCACACAGCATTTCACTTCGCGTTACGGGCATGACCGGCTCAAGGATTTCGGCAAAACGCGGGCCAGCCTCACCAATGGTGTACGCCGCAACGACGTGGCTGAAATACGGCGCGCATTCGTCCAGATCATCGCTCTTGGGCAATCCGCCAAGAATCCAGTGAATGCGCGGATAAGCCCCAAGCGCAGGCGCGGTCGAGGCTGGATTGGTGGCCTTGCTGTCGTTAACGTACAACACGCCCGCAGCTTCGGCCACACGCTCCATCCGGTGCGGCAGGCCAACAAAGCTGGCCAACGCGGGACGCCAAACGTCCTCGCCAATGCCAAGCTGGCGGACGATTTCCACCGCGATTGCAGCGTTCTGCAAATTGTGCGGCCCTTGCAAGGATGGCCAATCGGCCTGCCCCGTCAACGCATCAGGCGCAACGATATGGACAAATCCCGCGTCATGGGCAGCAAAGGCTTCACCGGCAATTTTCAGCGTATGCTCATCACCGCGTCCGAACACCGCATGTTGATTGGCCCGCTGCATCTGGAACAACCGGGCTTTGGACGCGGCATAGCCTGCAAAACCATCATACCGATCAAGATGGTCCGGGCTAAGATTGATAAGTGCGGCAACATCGCAGGCCAGGCTTTGCGTCAGGTCGATCTGGTAACTCGACAATTCCAGAACATAGACACCGCCTTCAGGCAATGGTTCCTGGCCCAAGATAGGCAAGCCGATATTGCCACCAAGGCGCACCGGCATGCCAGCCGCTGCGCAAATGTGGTGGACCAGCATTGTCGTGGTAGATTTACCGTTCGTGCCGGTAATCCCCACTACGCGGTGTGGCGGAAGATCGGCGCGGGCCTGGGCAAACAGTTCAATGTCGCCCATCACCGGCACTCCGGCGGCGCGGGCATGATCGGTAATCGGATGGCGGTTCAACGGAACGCCGGGTGATACCACCACGCCATCAAAACCAGCCAGATCAATTGCCAATGGATCGGCAATATCAGCGCGCCCTTCAAACGCTGCGCGGGGTTCTTCGCGGCTGTCCCAAACCGTCACCTGTGCGCCACTTGCCAGCAGGCTTTCAACGCTGGCCACGCCCGAACGGGCAAGGCCAAGCACTGCAAAGCGCTTGCCCGCAAAGGCGTTTGAAACGATCACCGCACCTTCAACGTGGCAAGGCCGATCAGCGCGAGCACAATCGACACGATCCAGAAGCGAATGACCACTGTCGATTCCTTCCAGCCCAATTGTTCAAAATGGTGATGGATCGGCGCCATGCGGAACACGCGCTTTCCGGTGCGTTTGTAGACGGCAACCTGGACGATCACCGAAACAGCTTCCATCACAAACAGCCCGCCAACGATGGCCAACACGATTTCGTGATGCGCAGCAACGGCGATAACACCAAGGGCACCGCCAAGTGCAAGACTGCCGGTATCGCCCATGAATACAGCGGCTGGCGGGGCATTGAACCACAGGAACGCCAAGCCGGCCCCCATCATCGCCGCGCAGAAAATCGCCAGTTCGCCAGCGCCTTTCACATGGGGAATGCCAAGGTAGGCGGCAAAGTCAGTGCGACCAGCAAGGTAGGCGATAATCGCAAAGGTGCCTGCGGCTATGATCACCGGCATGATTGCCAGGCCATCAAGCCCGTCAGTCAAATTCACCGCATTGCCGGCGCCAACGATCACGAAAATCGCGAACAAATAGTAAAACGGTCCGAGCGGAATATAGAGATTGCTGAACACCGGCACGTACAGGTTCGTCTCACCCACGGCCAGCCAGGCGGCGATGGCAGCAACAACAAACTCGCCAGCAAGGCGCACTTTGGCCGGAACGCCTTTGTGCGCATATTTGGTGACTTTATCGTAATCGTCGAGGAAGCCGATCACGCCAAAGCCCATCGTGACGACGACACAAGCCCAGACCAACCGGCTGTTTACGTCCATCCACAACAGCAGTGACAATGTGAGCGCGGTCACGATCATCAAGCCGCCCATCGTGGGCGTGCCACGCTTGGCAAGGTGGGATTGCGGGCCATCCTCGCGGATGGGCTGCCCCCGGCCCTGCCTGATGCGCAACATGTTGATAAAGCGTGGACCGATGATCAATCCGATCACCAAGGCGGTTATCAACGTGATACCAGCCCGAAACGTCTGATACCGGATAAGATTGCTGAATCCTTCGAATTCAAGCCATTGTGCCAGCAGGTAAAGCATTCATTGTTCCCTGGCAGTAAGTGCGCGCACAAGGGCACCCAGACCAACCGAATTCGACCCCTTGACGAGGATGGCATCACCCCCGCGCACGCCGTCAGCAGCAAGGCAGACTTGCGCTTCTTGCGTGTTTTCCACATGCGCCACATCGATTGCAGCGGCAAGCGAGGTGCTGCTATTTTTCCCCAGCGCGTCGGCCAAAGCCTGCATTTCAGGGCCAACCAGGATCAGCCGGTCAACTTTGCCTTGCGCAATCGGACCAGCCAGTTCAGCGTGATAGCGCGCTTCGTCCGCGCCCAGTTCACGCATCGCACCCAGAATGGCGACGCGCCGCTTGGCGGGCGTTTGCCCCAGTTGCTGCAGCGTCACCGCCATCGAGCCGGGGTTTGCATTATAACTTTCGTCAATGAGCAAAGCCGCGCCTGATTCATCGCCGCCAGATGCAGCGATGGTATGACGCGCACCGCGCCCCGCCAGCCCTTCCATTTCGGCCAGCGCAAGCCCCGCCGCGCCAAGATCACCACCGATGGCCTCAACCGCAGCCATCACGGCCAGCGAATTGGCGACCCAGTGCGCGCCTGGCTGGGCGATGGTGTAGCAAACCTTGCGGCCGCCCAGATCGGCGGTAACCAATGTCCCGCCGCCAAGTGCGGGCACGGCATCAATCAACCGCACCGTGGCATCGGCGTGGGAGCCAAAGCTGATCACACGCGCTGCATGCAAGGCCGCCTTTGCGCGCAGGCGTTCATAATGGGGGCTATCAGCAGGGACGATGGCAACGCCATCCGGCTCCAGTCCTTCGAAAATCTCACCCTTGGCATCGGCAATCGCTTCTTCGCCACTGAAGTGGCCGATATGGGCCGGTGCAATCGTCGTGACGATGGCAACATGCGGACGCACCAGTTGCGTCAGCGCGGACAGTTCACCGGCGTGGTTCATGCCCATCTCGAACACGCCAAACTGCGTGGAAGCGGGCATGCGCGCAAGGCTTAATGGTACGCCAACGTGGTTGTTGTAGCTTTTGACCGAACGATGCGCACGGCCCCTGCTCGACCGGTCAAGCGCTGCATAGAGCGCTTCCTTAACGCCGGTCTTGCCCGCCGATCCGGTAACGCCGATTATGCCCGCATCCGCACGATTGCGCGCGGCTTTCCCCAGATCTTCCAGTGCAGTCGCGGTGTCGGGAACCAGCACGTGCGGGCCAAAACACGCATGTTCAACCACAGCACCGGCCGCACCTTTGCCAAACGCGCCTTCCAAAAAGCGATGGCCGTCCGAAGCTTCACCTTTCAGCGCGAAGAACAGATCGCCTTCCCGCACTTCGCGGCTGTCAATCTCGACACCCGAAACAGCAAACGGCGCGCTGGCCCTGCCACTGGTAGCGGCAGCAATCTCGGCGCTTGTCCACAGCGCCAGTCCTGCGGCGTCAGAGGTATCTTCGGGCCATTCAATCAGCGCTGGATGAGCGGTCATGCCGTACACTCCCTTGCGACCTGCACGTCGTCAAATGGCAGGACGCGCATGGCATCGCCCCGCCCGATTATTTGCCCCTGTTCATGTCCCTTGCCCGCCACCAGCACAATATCATCGCGGCCAGCATCGGCAATCGCAGCAGCAATGGCGCTGCGCCGGTCGGCAACCTCGCGCGCCTTTGCATCGCATCCGGCCAGAACTGCTGCGCGGATGTCCGCCGCATCTTCGCCGCGCGGATTGTCGTCTGTCACGATCACAACGTCGGACCCGGCACAGGCTGCGCGGCCCATTTCCGGACGCTTGCCGCCATCGCGATCACCGCCTGCGCCAAACACCGTGATCAACCGCCCTTTCACATGCGGTCGTAGGGCGGCGATGGCGGCGTCTATGGCGTCGGGCGTGTGGGCATAATCAACATAGACAGGCGCGCCTGCGCGGTTGATCGCGGCGCGTTCAAGCCGTCCACGTACTGGCTGCAGGCGGCCAAGTTGATCAAACACATGCGCAGCGTCCAAACCTGAAGCCAGCGCCAAGCCTGCTGATACCAGAGCATTGGCCGCCTGATAGGCGCCGATCAGAGGCAGGCTGACCTTGCGGACCT
>JADYXV010000199.1 GCA_020853995.1 Novosphingobium sp. | reverse complement strand
ATAATCGTGCGGCAGGACGATCAAGCTGAACTACGGGATCAACGTCCCAAGGGTGAAACGACCGTCCCGCCGCAGCCCCACCGCATTCTGAATGCTTCGGGGATGAACGCAAGTTACAAGGGTGACGGTGGTTTGCTTGCGGTGCCGGATAAGATGACCGCAGGATTGCTTCAGGCGTCGGCGATCATCGCGGTGAAGCTGACTTCGCAGGTAACCTTGTCGCCGATCATCGCTTTTCCGGCGAATTTGCACACGCGCGAACGCTTTTGCGTGAATTCGACGTGGAGATCGAGGAGGACGCCGGGCTCCACAGGGTTGCGGAACTTGGCCTCTTCAATCGCCATGAAATAGACCAGCTTGCCAGAGCCTGCAAGGCCGAGCGATTCGACCGCGAGGACGCCCGCAGCCTGTGCCAGCGCCTCGATCTGGAGGACGCCGGGCATGATCGGACGGCCGGGGAAATGGCCCTGAAAGAACTGCTCGTTCATCGACACGGCCTTTACCGCGTGAATGCGTTCGTTCAGCGTCAATGACGCCACGCGATCCACCAGCAGCAAAGGATAGCGATGCGGCAGCGCCGCCATCACCTTGCGCACGTCATAATCGACGAGGACACCGTTTGGTGCAGTTGTTTCTTCGGTCATGGCCCCGGCCTTCGCAATCTGTCTTTACCGGCCTTCTGGCGCCTTCTTGGCGGGCTGTGCAGCACCGGCAGCGGCAGCCTGTTGTGCAGCGGCCTGAGCCTGCTGTTCACGCTGGGCGCGTGGCAGCCAGCCTGCTGGCGGGACGAGCGAGGCTGAAGGGATCAGCTTGTTCAGTTCAACCAGAATGTCCTGATTGAGGTTGTAGGTCTGGCCTGCCTTGATCACGGCTTGTGAATCAAGCACGACCGAGACCTTCTTCTTGTCCATCGCCGCCTGGGTTGCGCCGTCCAGCTTGTCGCCGATCTGTTCAAGCACATATTGCTGTGACAGGTTCAGCGGTTCAAGGATCTTCTGGATTTCAGCTTCGCCAGCCTGCTGGATGCCCTGAATCTGTTCGTACTGCTGTTGCAGCGCGGCGCGGTTTGGATTGGCAGCCTTGGAATCAGCTTCCAGCTTGGTGATCAGCGGGCGCAGTTGCGCTTCGATCTGGCCCTTGCGGACCTTGGCCTGATCGATCTGCGGCTTGTAAGTCACAGGGCGCTGCTGTTGCGAGATCTTGTACGCCTCGGATGCGGCGACAACGGCTGGCGGGTTGGCAATGGCGATGCCCGAAACGATGGCCTGTGCCGAAGCGGCGACAGGTGCAACAGAAGCAAGCGCGATGCCCGCAAGAAGCGCAGGTGCAAAACGAATATTCATCAGAACTGGGTTCCCACGTTGAAAGTGAAAGTCTTAGGATCGTCGCCATCAACCTTTTTCAGGACTCTGGCAAAATCGAGGCGGAACGGGCCGAATGGCGAGTTCCAGTTCACGCCGATACCGACGGAAACGCGCGGCGATGGGGTATCACCGACGAATACTTCGTTGAAAGTTTGATTGGGCGTGCCGTTGGACGTGCCGTCAGCAGCGGTCGGGCTGGCAGTTGGTCTTCCGGTGAGGACATCGGTATAGATGCTTTGAGGATTGACCAGACCTGCGGGCAAGGGATTGGTGATGCCCCACACTGCGCCCGCATCGACATAGATCGACGGACGAAGGCCCAGTTCGCGCGCGCCAGAGCCCAATGGAATTTCAAGTTCGGCGCGGGTCAGGTAGTAATATTTGCCACCGAGCGCGTCATCGACCCACTGGTTGCGATCCTGTGTTTCGACACCATTGATGATCTGCTTGCGCAAGACGCGCGGGCCAACGCCGCGAATGTCGAAACCACGGATTTGCGGTTCACCAAGGAAGAAACGGTCCGTCAGCAGAACATCATCAACCGTCGGGTCATTCGAGCGGTTGCGCAGCGGCTTGATCGCGCCGCCCTCACCCCGCACCGAGAAGATGAAGCCGCTGCCTACCGACCAGAAGCGCGAGGCGTTTGCGGTGACGCGGGCATAACGTACCGAGCCGCCAAGGCCCGCAAAATCGGCGCCCAGCACGAACTGGCTGCCGCGCGTCGGACGCATGCGGTTATCCAGCGAGTCATAGACCAATGACGCGCCAAGGATGGAACTGGTCCGCTTGCCAATGGCATCGCACAAATAGCGGCCTGCCAGCAAGATGCTGCATTGTCCGTTGATATAGAACGTATTCTGATCAAGCGTGACGTTATCGATGTTGAACGTGTAGCGCCCGATCAGAGACATGAATTCGGTCAACGGCACACCCACACGCGCCGAAAAACCAGTCGTCGCCTGTTTGTACGTGGTGTTGCGGTTGGCGTTGAACTGGTTGAAGCTGTTCAAATCGCGGCGGTAAACGTCCACGCCCATCGAAATGTTCTTGTCGAACACATATGGCTCGGTGAAGCTGACCTGCACCGAGCGCGAGAAACGCGAATAATCAACCGAGAGGCCGACAGTCTGCCCGCGCCCACGGAAGTTGTTCTGGCGGATCGAGCCCTGGAAGATGAAGCTTTCAAGGCTGGAGAAGCCTGCCGACAATTGCAGTTCGCCGGTGGGGCGTTCTTCAATGTTGGCTTCCAGGATAATGCGATCCGGTGCGCTGCCGGGCTTCTGCTCAATCTCGAACTTTTCCTGGAAATACCCCAGCGACTTGATGCGGTTGGACGAGCGTTTGATCTGGAAGGTGTTGAACGCATCACCTTCGGAAATGCGAAACTCGCGGCGCACGACCTTGTCTTGCGTGAGGGTGTTGCCGTTGACGTCAACGCGTTCGACATAGACGCGCGGTGCCTCGGCAATCCGGAAGGTGACCGACATTGTCAGGTCATCCTTGTTGCGCGCAAAATCGGGGCGGACATCGGCAAAGGCATAGCCGAACGCGCCTGCGGTTTCGGTCAACCCGTCGACCTGATCTTCCACAAGCTTGGCATTGTACCAATCGCCCGCCTTCATCGGCAGACGTTTGGCCAATGAATCACCATCAAAATCGCGCAGCTGGCTGTCAATCTTGACGTCGCCAAACTTGTACCGGTCACCTTCTTCGACGACGTAAGTGATGATGAAATCGCGCTTGTCAGGCGTGAGTTCTGCCACGGCCGAGACAACGCGGAAATCGGCGTAGCCTTCGGTCAGGTAGAACTGGCGCATTTTCTGCTGGTCGAACGCCAAGCGATCAGGATCGTAGCTGGTGCCGGACGAGAACAGGCGGAAGAAGCGCGCCTGCTTGGTCACCATTTCGCCGCGCAGCTTGCCATCGCCGAACTTTTCATTGCCGATGATGTTGATCTGGCGAACCTTGGACTTTGGCCCTTCGCTGATTTCGAAGACGATATCGACGCGGTTCTGTTCCAGCATCACCATTTTCGGTTCAACCGAAGCGGCAAAGCGGCCCTGACGCTTGTACAGTTCGATGATGCGGGCAACGTCGGCGCGGACTTTTGACCGCGTGAAGATCTGGCGCGCGGCGAGTTTGATTTCCGGCAGGATCTTGTCTTCCTTGAGGCGCTTGTTGCCTTCAAGGATGATGCGGTTGATCACCGGATTTTCTTTGACCTGAATGACCACGTCGCCGCCATTGTTGCGCAGCGATACATCGGCGAACAGTTCAGTCGCGTAGAGGTCTTTCAGGGCCTGATCGCCCAGTGCCTGGGTGTAGGTCTGGCCGGGGCGCAAGCGGATGTACGACAGGATCGTATCGGATTCGAGACGCTGCGAACCATCAATGGTTACGGTGCGGATCGTATCGCCAACAGGAACAGGTGCCGGTGCCGGAGGTGCCGCAGGGGCTGGAGCGGCAGGCCGCACTGCTTGCGCAGAAGCGGCATGTGGCGCCACAACAAGCGCGCTTGTGGCCAGCAGGGCTGCGCAGAGCGGCGACGCTTTTGCGTGCCGAAGTGCGGCCTGACCTGCGTTACGTGCAATCATCACCAAGCGTCATCCCGTGTGTTGTGGCGACAAAACGCCCAAATAGAGCCCCGGTCGCAGCAAGCAATGTTGCCCCTTGCCCCATGCCACAAGGCCAATCAAGCAAACATTGCCGTGCATTTCTGTTGAAAGATAATCTGTAGAACTATCCCGCCATTACTCATGCCTGGCAGGGCATGCAGCAATGGCCGTTATCCTCCAATTCGATTTAACCCCCAAACACCTTCAGGGAAGCTACATCGTTGAACGTGACGAACAACATCAATGCCATGACAAACGCGATACCGGTGCGGAATGCCCACTCCTGCCCGCGCTGGCCAACCGGCTTTCTGCGAATGGCTTCTGCCGCGTAGAAAGCGAGGTGGCCGCCGTCGAGAACCGGAATTGGCAGGAGGTTAATGAACCCCAAGTTAATCGAGATGAGCGCCACGAAACCAATGAACGCCTGCCAGCCCGAAACGAGTTGTTCGCCCGAGTATTTGGCGATCTTTATAGGACCACCAAGCTCTTTAACTTCACGTTTTCCCGAAATAATCTGGCCGATACCGGTGACCATCATGCCGATGATGCCGCCGGTTTGCTTGACACCTTCGACCAGCGCGGTGCCGGGACCAACCTTTACGACTTCATAGCTTTTGGGGCCAATGCCGAGGAAGCCGATCTTCTGTGTGTTACCAAAGCGGTCACTTTCCACCTTCACCGCAGCAGTCGTGGCGATTTCAACCTGACGGCCTTCGCGCAGGATCACCATATCCAGCGGATCACCCGGAAACTGGCCGATTTCAAGCCGCACATCGAGGAACGAGCCCATCGCCTTGCCACGGATGGACAGAACGCGGTCATCCTCTTTCAGACCAGCGCGTTCCGCCACAGAACCTGCCATGACCTGGCCGATGACGGGCGGCACTTCGACTTTGCCATAAGCCAGCGTGAACCCGGCAAGGATGAGCACCGCAAACAGCAGGTTGGTGATCGGGCCAGCCAGAACGATGAGCGAGCGCTGCCACAAGGGCTTTGACGGGAACGTGCGGTTGCGTTCTTCGGCAGGCAACGCCAGCCATTCAGCGGTGGGCTGGCTGGCGGGGTTCATGTCACCGGCAAACTGGACATAGCCGCCCAAGGGCAGCGCGCTGAGCTTCCAGCGGGTGCCGCGCTTGTCTGTCCAGCCGAACAGTTCCTTGCCAAAGCCGATGGAGAAGACATTGGCCTTCACCCCGAACCAGCGCCCGACAATGTAGTGGCCGAATTCGTGAATGAATACGAGCGGCCCCAATACCAGCACGAACGCCAGCAGCGTTGTCAGGATTCCGGGGCTTTCCAGCATTGGCATCAGCGCACAGGCTCCATCATTTCACGCGCCCTTGCCCGCGCTTCGGCATCAACCGCGATGACATCTTCAAGGCAGGTTGGCGCAGGCGCAAGTTTGAGTGACAATACATTCTCAACCGATTGCACGATGCGGGTGAACCCAATCTGACTGTTCAGGAATGCGGCCACGGCAATTTCGTTGGCGGCATTCATCACGGCAGGGGCAGCACCGCCTTCGATCACGGCGGCACGGGCAAGGCGCGTGGCAGGGAAGCGCGTTTCATCAGGCGCGCGGAAGGTAAGCTGGCCGATGGCGGCAAGATCGAGCGGCGCGCACGGCGTGTCCATCCGCGCAGGCCATGCCAGCGCCGAAGCGATGGGCACGCGCATGTCTGACGGCCCCAACTGCGCGAGGGTGGAGCCATCGCGATATTCGACCATCGAATGCACGATGGACTGCGGGTGAACGATGATGCGCAACCGTTCGACGCCGACGGGGAACAAGTGATAGGCTTCGATGAATTCGAGGCCCTTGTTCATCATCGTGGCTGAATCGACGCTGATCTTTGCGCCCATCGACCAGTTGGGATGCTTGACCGCTTCGGCCGGGGTGGCTTTTTCGAGCTGTTCGAGCGACCAATCGCGGAACGGACCACCGCTGGCGGTGAGCGTGATGGCGTGGACGTGGGCGATATCGTTGCCTTGCAAGCACTGGAAAATCGCGTTGTGTTCGGAATCTACCGGCAGCAGGGTTGCTCCGTAGCGGGCAACAGCGGCTGTCATCACATCGCCTGCCGAAACGAGCGCTTCCTTGTTGGCGAGTGCTATGACGCCGCCTTGCTCAATCGCGGCCATAGTGGGGGCAAGGCCCGCGCAGCCGACGATGGCGGCAACCGTGACGTCCGCCCCGCGCGCAGCCGCATCGATCAGGGCGGCAGGACCGGCGGCGGCTTCGATGGTGGTTCCAGCCAGTGCTTCACGCAAGGCGGGCAGCGCGGCATCATCGGAAACGACAACGATTTCGGCCTGAAATTCGCGTGCCAGGGCGGCGAGTTCGGCAGCGCTGCTGTGGGCGGTGAGCGCCACGACGCGCCATTCATCGCGGTGACGCCGGATGAGGTCGAGGGTGGAAGCGCCAATCGATCCGGTAGCGCCAAGGACGGTGATCGAGCGGCTTTTCATATCAGGCACCCACCTGCGATGCGGCCCATGCGGTTCCGGCAATGATCGCCACCGGCAACAGGCCATCGACGCGATCAAACAGACCACCGTGGCCGGGAATGAGGCGTGAGGAATCCTTTACCCCTGCCCGCCGTTTGAGCCATGATTCGTAGAAGTCACCCGCTTGGGCGAAGACCGCGAGGGTTGCGCCAACGAGGGCAGCAACGCCGACATTGGCGACTTCAAGCGCAGAGGCAAGGCTGGGGCCGGTCGGGCCGATGGCAGAGAGCAGGTAACCCGCAGACAGCACGACAACTGCGGCCCAAATTCCCGCAGACGCCATACCACCGGCAAGACCTGACCACGTTTTTGATGGACTGATTTTGGGGGCAATTTTGGGGCCGCCGAGTGACCGCCCGGTGAAATACGCGCCGGTATCGGTAAAGATCACGACGCCCAGCACGGCTAGCATCAATGGTTCGGGCATGACTGCCAAGGCCAGTCCCGCCCAGCCGATATAGATGGCACCAACGATGACCATCGGCACAAGTGCAGCGGGCGTTGTGGCGATTTTGCTGGCCAGCATGACGTATTCGACCAAAACGCCGAACGCGACCGCCGCAACGAACAGATCAAGCGCCAGTCCGCCAAACCAGAATGCGGTTCCGGCAATGGCCAGCATGACCACCGCCGACGCAACGCGCACCATCAAGTCCGACTTTTTGGCTTCAGCCACAGGCGGCGCAAAGGCAGGCTCAGCGTCCACCGAACCGCCTTTCGCGCGCGATGAATTGCGCCAGCGCCTCGGCCAGATGGGCAGGCTTGAAATCAGGCCACAGCACATCGGTGAACCACATTTCAGCATAGGCCGCCTGCCACAGCAGGAAGTTCGAAAGCCGGATTTCACCAGACGTGCGAATGAGCAGATCGAGCGGCGGCAGGCAGGCGGTATCGAGTTCGGCCTCGATTGCCTCAGGCGTAATTGCACCCTTTTCAGCGGCGCGGGAAGCGGCGCGGGCGATTTCCTGCTGCGATCCGTAATTGAGCGCAATGGCAAGCGTCGTGCCATCATTGGCGGCGGTGCGCGCCATTGCATCTTCGATCATTTCCACGATATCGGGCGCAAGTGCCTGATAATCGCCGATGATCCGCAGCCGCACATTGTTGGCGACAAACTCTTCAAGGTCACTGCGGATGAAGGTCCGCAACATGCCCATCAGGTCAGAGATTTCGTCGGCGGGACGCTTCCAGTTCTCTGACGAAAAGGCATAGAGCGTAAGTGCCTCAAGCCCCATATCGCGCGCGGCACGGGCGATTTCGCGCACCGTATCAACGCCGCGTTTGTGCCCGAAGGCGCGCGGCATCATGCGCTTTTTGGCCCAGCGGCCATTGCCGTCCATGATGATCGCAACGTGGCGCGCCTTGCCCACGCTGCCACCGTTACCGTCAGCGATCGAGGCCGCGACCGGCGTCACTTGCCGAGGATTTCCTTTTCCTGGGCCGCGGCAGCCTCATCGGCCTGCTTGATCACTTCGTCGGTCAGCTTTTGCAGGTCCGTCTCGGCGCGCTTGCGTTCGTCTTCCGAGATTTCTTTCTTGTTTTCATCGGTCTTCAGCGCATCCATGCCATCGCGGCGCACGTTGCGGATCGCGATGCGGGCGTTTTCGGCATATTTGCTGGCAAGCTTGGCCAGTTCCTTGCGGCGCTCCTCGGTCAAATCGGGAATCGGCAGGCGCAACGTGTTGCCATCGTTGATCGGGTTCAGGCCAAGACCGGCTGAACGGATCGCCTTTTCAACAGGGCCAATGCTCGACTTGTCCCACACCTGCACGGTCAACATGCGCGGTTCGGGGGCCGAGATGGTGGCGACTTGCGTGATCGGCATGTGCTGACCGTAAACGTCGACCATGATCGGTTCGAGCAACGCCGTATTGGCTCGGCCGGTGCGAAGCCCGACGAGATCATGCTTCAATGATTCGACAGCGCCCTTCATGCGGCGCTCAAGATCAGCCTTGTCATATTTGGCCATGGTTCAGGCTCCTTTCTGGACGACCGTCTGCGTGCCCCCACCCGCCAGCACACGGGCCAGATTGCCCCGCTCACGAATGGAAAAGACGACGATCGGAATGCTGTTATCACGGCACAACGCAACCGCGCTGGCATCCATGACTTGAAGATTATGTGCGAGCACAGTGTCGTAATCCACTGCATCATAACGCTTTGCTGATGCGTCCTTCTTGGGATCAGCATCATAGACGCCATCAACGCTGGTGCCTTTGAACAGGGCATCACATTTCATTTCGGCAGCGCGCAGGGCAGCGCCGGAATCTGTCGTAAAATAGGGCGCGCCAACGCCAGCTGCAAAGATCACGATGCGCCCTTTTTCAAGGTGACGCTCTGCGCGGCGGCGAATGACCGGTTCGCACACCTGATCCATCTGCACGGCAGACTGGACGCGGGTACCGACGCCCAATTGCTCAAGCGCGTTCTGCATGGCCAGCGCGTTCATTACCGTGGCCAGCATGCCCATATAATCGGCCTGGGCCCGGTCCATGCCTTTGGCAGCGCCTGCCATACCACGAAAGATATTGCCGCCACCGATCACAAGGCAGATCTGCAAACCGCTATCGCGCGCATCCTTCACCTCTTGGGCAAGGCGCGCGACGTAATCGGTATCGATCCCGAACTGCTGCTCTCCCATCAGCACCTCGCCCGAAAGCTTGAGCAGGATGCGCTTTAACGGGGGCAGACTCATGGGAGGATCAAACTCTATGACGATGTGGGACGGCGGCTCTTATACCCCTGTCGGGGTCCGTGCCAAGAGCATGTGCACGGTTTCAGACACAACTATCCCCGCACTGGCAGGCCACCGCGTTTGGCAGCCCGCCGATGCGGGGACGGTTAGGCGTCAGACTTACTTGATACCGGCAGCAGCAGCCACTTCGGCAGCAAAGTCGGTTTCTTCCTTTTCGATGCCTTCACCAAGCTGGAAGCGGACGTAGTCCACCAACGCGATCTTGGTGCCAGCTTCCTTGCCGGCTGCATCGACGACCTGTTGAATGGTCGACTTGTTGTCCATCACGAAGATCTGCGAAAGGAGGGCGTTTTCCTTGGCATACTTGGCAACGGCACCATCAACCATCTTGGCCTGAACTTCGGCAGGCTTGCCGCTTTCGGCAGCCTTTTCCGCTGCGATCTTGCGTTCACGCGCGATCAGTTCAGCGTCGAGGTCATCGGTGGTCAGCGCCTGCGGGAAGGCAGCGGCGATGTGCATCGCGATCTGCTTGCCCAGCGCGGTCAGCACATCGGCAGCAGCTTCGGATTCCAGCGCGACGAGCACGCCGATCTTGCCAAGGTTCGGGGCGGCTGCATTGTGCATGTAGGGCACGACGACGCCGTTAGTGACTGCAACCTGCTTGATGCGGCGAAGCTGCTGGTTTTCACCGATGGTGGCGACGTTGTTGGTCAGCGTGTCGGCAACGGTGCCGCCATCTGGATAGGCAGCAGCCTTGAGGGCTTCGACTTCGGTGACGCCGGTGTTCAGGGCGACTTCGGTGGCCTTGCGCACGAAATCCTGGAACTGGTCGTTCTTGGCGACGAAATCGGTTTCGGAGTTGACTTCAACAGCCACACCCTTTGTGCCCGAAACGGCAACGCCAACCAGACCTTCGGCCGCAGTGCGGCTCGACTTCTTGGCAGCAGCAGCAAGGCCTTTCGAGCGCAGCGCGTCAACCGCTGCTTCGATATCGCCACCGGCTTCTTCGAGAGCCTTTTTACAATCCATCATGCCGGCGCCAGTGCGCTCGCGCAGGTTCTTCACGTCAGCGGCGGTATAAGCCATCGCGTTGATCCTTTATTTTTGAAATACGGGAAGGCCGCAGCAAGTGCCGCGGCCCTTAAATCACATTCGGGACAATTGCATGACGGTGGAAAATTGCGCCACCGTCATGCGAATTCCGGATCAGGCCTCGACGCTGGCTTCTTCAGCAAGCGGTTCAGCCATGGCGCCGATGTCAGCGCCCGAAGCAATTGCGGCATCACGGCCACCGCGCGTTGCAGCAGCAGCCACAGCTTCGCAGTACAGGCGGATGGCGCGGCTGGCGTCATCGTTTGCCGGGATCGGGAAGGAAATGCCTTCTGGCGAAACGTTCGAATCGAGGATGGCAACGACCGGGATACCCAGAACGTTTGCTTCCTTGATGGCGAGTTCTTCCTTGTTCGCGTCGATTACGAACATCACGTCAGGAATTCCACCCATATCGCGGATGCCGCCGAGCGACAGTTCGAACTTGTCACGTTCGCGCGTAAGCTGAAGGACTTCCTTCTTCGTCAGGCCAGTGGTGTCACCCGAAAGCTGTTCTTCCAGAGCCTTGAAGCGCTTGATCGAACCCGAAATGGTCTTCCAGTTGGTGAGCATGCCACCCAACCAGCGATGGTTGACGAAGTGCTGGCCCGAAGCGCGCGCAGCCTGTGCGATCGGCTCTTGCGCCTGGCGCTTGGTGCCTACGAACAGAACCTTGCCCCCGTTTTGCACGGTTGCAGCGATGAATTCGAGCGCGCGGGCCATCAAAGGCACCGACTGCGACAGATCAAGGATGTGGATGCCGTTGCGCGCACCGAAGATGTACGGCTTCATGCGCGGGTTCCAGCGGTGAGTCTGGTGGCCGAAGTGTGCACCGGCTTCGATAAGCTGGTGCATGGTGACGACGGGTGCCGCCATAAGAGAATTCCTTTCCGGTTGTGCCTCCGGGAAGCTGGAACTGCTGCGGAGAGCCCGCTTGCAGCACCGGTGAAGATGCTTCCCGTGTGGATTGTCGTCATCGTCCACGAACACGGCGTTCGCAAAAACCCTTCGACGTCGGCGCGCTTAGACCTGTGCTGCGGAAAAATCCACCCCGAAATTGCCGGATTAGATTGGCTTTGGAGATTTAACGAGCACCGTGTGTGCACAATATTCGCGATCAACGGTTTTCCCGCTTGACGCAATGGAACAAAAAGGGAACATTTGTTCCAGGGCCGAATCAGTCATCGGCCATTCAGGAACAATATCGCAATCCACAGGTTTTCCACAGACCTTTCCATAAAGTTATCGGAAACGGGTCGAACGGAAAGAAAAGCTAAGGAAATCGCGTCATGCTTGCTCTGCTTTCAACATTCGTCTTCGCTGCTGCCGCAACCTTTGCGATTGCGGCTGTTTTTGTGACGATGAAAGGGCGACGCAGCCAGATCGCGGCTTTGCTGGCAGATTACCGCTCATTGCAGCAAGACCGGGAATTTCTGGTCTATGTGACCGGTGTTCAGCGCCCTGCCCCTCGCGCTGCCGTTGATCAGCAAGTCCGCCGCACAACGCGCCGTGCGCTCAAGCGGGCGGAAGCAGCTCGCTCCGCACGTTTGCTCCGCGCTGCCGCTTGACTTTGGCATAGCGGATAAAACCGACGGGTAAGAACAGCACATAGACCACGCAAATGCCGACAAGCGTCAGCCATGGTTCGGTAAGAAGCGCGACAGTAACGAGGCCGACCAAGGCGATCAGTTCAAGCCGCACGCTGCGACGGGGGCGCAAAGATGTCCAGCTAAGCGTGGCGATGTTCGAAATCATCAAAAACGCGATCAGGACCAGCCACGGCCCAACCACGATGGGCAGGCGAAATACAGGATCGTTGGTGGCAATCCACAAATACATCGGCAGGAACGCAAGGCCCGCTGCAACGGGTGCGGGAATGCCGGTAAGGAAGCCGGCGGATTTGTGCGGTTGATGTTCCACATCGATTTGTGCGTTGAACCGGGCCAGCCGTAATGCACAGGCGATAGCCACGGCAAGCGCGGCAAACCAGCCGATGCGCGGCGCTTCTTGCAATGACCACAAGAACAAGATCAGCGCAGGCGCGACGCCGAATGATACATTGTCAGCCAAGCTATCAAGTTCCGCCCCGAACCGCGATTGCGCCTTAAGCAGACGGGCGATGCGGCCATCAATGCCATCAAGCAGGCCCGCCAGAATGACCGCAGCCACAGCCTTGCGCCAATCTTCGGCAACGAGCACCGGGTCAGTGCCTGATGCCGCCGTGACGGCAAAGCGGATGCCCGTAAGACCTGAACACAGGGCTGCGGTTGTAATTGCATTGGGCGTCATTGCCCGCAAAGTAAGGCCGCCGGGAAGACGGCCCCGCCGCGGAACGTCATGATCGCCCGCTGCGCTCACTGCGCGACACCCTCAATCATGGGAGCATCGCCGAGATCGGCGAGGATAGTCTCGCCTGCTACAATACGTTGCCCCATCAGAACTTTGGGTTCAGTGCCAGCAGGCAGGTAAACATCAACGCGGCTGCCAAAACGGATCAGGCCGACGCGTTGACCGACCGCCACAATGTCTCCGCCTTTGACAAAAGGCACAATGCGACGGGCAATAAGTCCTGCGATCTGGGTAAAGCCGATCTGGACGCCATCGGCACGTTCGACAAGAAAGTGCTGACGTTCGTTTTCCTCGCTGGCCTTATCCAGATCGGCATTGAGGAATTTTCCAGGGATATAGACCACGCGGCGAATCGTACCGGCGATAGGCGTCCGGTTGATATGGACATCGAAGACAGACATGAAGATCGACACACGCGTCACCGGCGCATCGCTCATCCCGCGAACACCTGTGCCATCATCAGCGCACAGTTCACGCGGTGGGGCGACTTTCTGGATCAGCGTGATCATACCGTCGGCGGGAGCAACGATAAAGCGATCGTCGCGCGGCGTAATGCGCACCGGATCGCGGAAAAATGCCAGCACGCCAAGCGTCAGAAACGCCAGCGGCCATGCAAGCGTTTCCCAAGCCATGAGCGCCGCACCGAGGCTGATGGCCCCGGCAATGACGCCGAACTTGCGGCCTTCGGGATGGATGGGCGGCCATGACCACCCGGCGGTGCCGCGACCGCGGTTATCGAGTATTTCTCCGGACATTCGCCCCATCTAGGGCCTGCCACCCGATGCCACAAGCAAACTTGCGCCAAAGTGCCGACTTCAATCGGCCATTGACACGTTTGACGGCATAACGCGGCGCAGAAATCCAAGCACAGCATCATTGAACTGATCGTTGCGGTCCCCGGCCACCATGTGGCCCGCCCCATCAATATCGACAATGTCGAGACGCGTGATTCGCGCCTGTAGATCGGCAACGCCTTCGTCCGTGACGATATCCGACTTCATCCCACGCACCAGCAATGTCGGGACGGTTTCGGTCCAGGCGGCTTCCTCCAGCAGATCTGTCAACCGCTCAGCCTCGTGATCGATGTCCAAAAAGCGCGGGTCCCAATGCCAGCGCAACCGGCCATCGGCGGTATCACGCAAATTCTTGGCCAAGCCGTCAAGCCGTGGCGGGCGCGGGCGGTCCGGATAATAGGCTGAGATCGCATCAGCCGCTTCTTCGACAGACGCAAATCCGTTTGGGCTGGAGGACATGAAGCCCAAAATCCGATCGATCCCGACTTGGGAAACTTTTGCTACGATATCGACAAGCACCAGCGCATCAGGCACCAATCCGCGACAGGCGGCGACCATAGCACTTAATCCGCCAAGAGAGGCACCGACGAAAGCGACGGGCCGCGCGGCATAATCGCAAATCGCTTCGAGATCGGCAGAGCGGCGCGCAAACGAATAATCGCCATCCGGCTCCCAATCGCTCTCACCATGGCCAAGCAGATCGTAATTGATAACGTGATAGCCCGCGCGCGCCATTTCCACGCCTGCACGATCCCAACTGTGTCTTGTTTGGCCGCCGCCGTGTCCAAGAATTATAGCGGGAGCGCCACGCTCTCCCAATTCATCGGCGACAATGTGCAGGCCACCTGCCACGGGAATGCGAATAGTATTCATCGCCTCCGCCTTAGGCCCGGACGCTGCTGATGCAATAAGCTTGGCTGAACAGCCAGTGGGCCAACAGGCCGCTCCTTTAAGGAAGGAAACCTTGTTTGCAGCGGTGGTGGCAGGGGTTGTACCGAACTTATTCAAGAACGCATTGTATTATATAATAAATCTTACATCTTCAAAAGATCGTCCCCACATTTCCCCCCACATAAATGGGGCCACTTCGACGTACAATTGTTCGTTCTAAGCATTTTTGACAGTCCGAAACATGGCTTCCAGCATACGATTCGTGAAAGCCCAAGAAGCCAGCAGGATTGCCTCCACATAGGCTTTCCTGGCCAAACTTTCCAATAAGATCGTTCAAAATGCAAAAGACCGTCCGTTGATATTGTTCGGCCGTTGCAGCCGCATT
>JADYXV010000198.1 GCA_020853995.1 Novosphingobium sp. | reverse complement strand
GCGCGGACGGCCTCGCAATTGCCCTCGGCACGGTTGGAACTGGTATCAAGCCGCGGCCCCTGGCTTTCGGAACCGCTGCCGAGTGCAGGCATCAGCTGGGCCTGTGCCTTAACCGCCGCAAGCTTGCCTGAAGGGCATTCCTATCCCCCGCTTTATCAAGGGCTTGGCGCTTTGCTTGATGCCATATGCCATGCACCCTCGGCGCGGGGCTGGGCGCGTGCGCTCGCCGGATACGAAGTCCTGCTGCTGCGCGAGGTTGGCTATGGCGCAACGCCAGCTCCGCCTCCTGAGGAAGCGTGGCCCGATTTGCTGTTCCGGCTTGAACGGCAGGGCAAGGCAATCAGCAACCGCCTGCTTGCCGAACGGGCGGGCGATGTTATGGGGGCCCGCGCGATTCTGCTGGATCGGCTGCGGCGCATAAGCGAGACGGGCTAAGGGGTTTTTCATGAAGATTGCAGTTCTGCCGGGCGACGGCATCGGTCCTGAAGTGACAGCACAAGCTGTACGCGTGATCGAGGCTCTGGGCATCGAAGGCATCGAAATGACCTCCGCGCTGGTCGGCGGCGTTGCCTACAAGGCGCACGGCCACCCGCTGCCGCCCGAAACGCTGGAAATTGCACGCGCCTCCGATGGCATCCTGTTCGGCGCCGTGGGTGATCCCGATTGCGATTCGCTGGAACGCCACTTACGGCCGGAACAGGCCATCCTCGGCCTGCGCAAAGCATTGACCTTGTTCGCAAACTTGCGCCCCGCCAAAGTCTTTGCAGGCCTTGAAGGCCATTCCGCACTGCGCCCCGAAGTGGCAGGCGCGATTGACATGGTGATCGTGCGTGAGTTGAACGGCGATGTGTACTTCGGCGAAAAAGGCTTCCGCACCGCCGCCAATGGCGACCGCGAAGGTTATGACGTCATGTCCTACTCGACAAGCGAAGTGCGCCGCATCGCCCACGTCGCTTTCCGCACCGCCATGGGCCGTGCCAGGCGTTTGTGTTCGGTTGATAAAGCAAACGTGCTGGAAACCAGCCAGTTGTGGCGCGATGTCGTCATCGAGGTGGCAAAAGAATACCCCGAAGTGGAGCTTGAGCACATGTATGTGGACAATGCTGCCATGCAACTGGTGCGCGCGCCCGGCAAGTTCGACGTCGTACTGACGGGTAATCTGTTCGGCGATATCCTGTCAGACCAAGCCTCGATGTGCGTCGGCTCTATCGGCCTGCTCGCCTCTGCCTCGCTGGGTGAACGCCAGACCGAACATGGCACCTTCGGCCTTTACGAACCGATCCACGGTTCAGCGCCGGACATTGCCGGACAAGGCCTTGCCAACCCGATGGCCACGATCCTTTCCGCCGCCATGCTGCTGCGCCATTCGCTGGGCCTTGCCGCGCAAGCTGACCGGATCGAAGCTGCTGTCGCCCGGACTTTAGCCGATGGCGTATTGGGCCGTGACCTTGGCGGAACGGCTGGCACTACAGAAGTTGGTGACGCGGTGCTTGCAAGGCTCTAAGGGCCGGTCAGCATGCTACAACTCGCCGTAATCCTTCCGACCTATCGCGAACGGGCCAATATCGCGCCCATGGTCGCGCGTCTTGATGCTGCGCTGCAAGGCGTTGCCTGGGAAGCGATCTTCGTGGACGACAACAGCCCCGATGGCACGGCCGATGAAGCCCGCCGCATCTCTCTCGAAGATCCGCGCATCCGCGTGATCGAACGTATCGGGCGGCGCGGGCTGGCTTCTGCCGCGATTGAAGGCATGTGCTCCACCGCCGCCCCGATTGTGGCGGTAATGGATGCCGACCAGCAACATGACCCGGCCCTGCTGCCACAAATGCTTGCAGCGGTTGAAGGCGGCGAATACGATCTAGCCTATGCCTCGCGCTTTGCCGAAGGGGCCAGCACCGAGGCATGGGGGCGGCCAGACCGCGTAAAGGCATCGGGCCTTGCCAACCGCATCGCCAACAAGGTGACCGGCGTCGAATTGTCCGATCCGATGAGCGGTTACTTCATGATCCGCGCCGATACCTTGCGCGCCGATGCACACCGTCTTTCCGGCGTGGGCTTCAAGATCCTGCTGGATATTCTGGCAACGGTCGATCGTCCGCTAAAGGTCAAGGAATTCCCCCTCCACTTCGCCGCGCGTGCCGAGGGCGAGAGCAAACTGGACCAGACTGTCGTGTTCGAATTTCTTGTGGGCCTTTACGACAAGTGGCTTGGCCGCATCATTCCCACGCGTTTTGCCCTGTTCGGGACCGTCGGCGCAATGGGCGTGGCCGTGCAACTGGGCGCGCTGTGGGTGCTGCTCAAACTGATCGCGGGTGAACGCTTCGTCTATGGCAATTGGTCGGAAAGCGCGACATTCAACACCGCAAACACCCTTGCTGCCATCATCGCGATGACGTTCAACTTCATCCTGAACAATGAACTGACCTATTCGGACAAACGGCTGCGCGGCGTTGGCCCGGTCTTGCGCGGCTGGGCGCAATTCGCGCTCACTTGCTCGCTCGGTCTGCTGACAAACGTCGGCTCGGCCGCCGTGCTCAAAACCATCGGCTTCCCCGCCGTCATCGCGGTGATTGTAGGCATCGTCCTCGGCTCGGTCTGGAACTTCGCGCTGTCCTCGCGCTTCGTCTGGGGCAAATACTGACCGGCAGTTACCGTACCTGCGCACCCTGCGCGTTTTTCGTCACCCTTGTAACTTGCGTTCATCCCCGAAGCATTCAGAATGCGGTGGGGCTGCGGCGGGACGGTCGTTTCACCCTTGGGACGTTGATCCCGTAGTTCAGCTTGATCGTCCTGCCGCACGATTAT
>JADYXV010000197.1 GCA_020853995.1 Novosphingobium sp. | reverse complement strand
TTTCCTGACGCTGGACGCCCTTGACGTAACCCAGCATGCCCTGTTCACCGAAGTATTCCTTGGCAAGGTTATCCGTGCTCAGCGCAGCCGTGTGATAGGTCGGCAGCGTGATCAGATGGTGGAAGATACCGGCCTGTGCCGCTGAATCGCGCTGGAATGTGCGGATACGCTCATCAGCCTCATCAGCCAAAGCGGTGCCGTCATAATCAACGCTCATCAACTTGGCGCGATCAAAGGCGCTGACGTCCTTGCCGGCTTCCACCCAGGCATCAAAGACCTGCTGGCGGAAGTTCAGCGTCCAGTTGAAGCTAGGCGAGTTATTGTACACCAGCTTTGCATTAGGGATGACTTCGCGGATGCGGTTCACCATGCCACCGATCTGGCCGATGTGCGGCTTTTCAGTTTCGATCCACAGCAAATCCGCACCGTTTTGCAGCGAAGCAATGCTGTCCATCACGCAGCGATCTTCGCCGGTGCCTTCGCGGAACTGGAACAGGTTGGATGCCAGACGCTTGGGACGCACCAGCTTGCCATCACGGGCAATCAGCACATCGCCATGACCAAGGTTTGCCGGATCAACCTCTTCGCAATCAAGGAAGCTGTTGTACTGGTCAGCCAGATCCCCCGGTTCACGAGTAAATGCGATCTGCTTGGTCAGGCCAGCGCCGAGCGAGTCGGTGCGGGCAACGATCACGCCATCATCAACGCCCAATTCCATGAAGGCATAACGAACGGCGCGAATCTTGGCGAGGAAGTCTTCATGCGGAACGGTAACCTTGCCGTCCTGGTGGCCGCACTGCTTTTCATCCGAAACCTGATTTTCGATCTGGATGCAGCATGCACCTGCTTCGATGAACTTTTTGGCGAGCAGATAGGTCGCCTCGGCATTGCCGAAACCTGCGTCGATGTCTGCGATGATTGGCACGATGTGCGTTTCGAAGGCATCAATCTTCGACAGCAGACGGTGAGTATTTACCGCATCGCCAGCAGCCTTGGCCGCATCAAGTTCGCGGAACATCATACCCAGTTCCCGGGCGTCTGCTTGCTTCAGGAACGTGTAAAGCTCTTCGATCAGGTCCGAAACGCTGGTCTTTTCATGCATCGACTGGTCTGTCAGCGGGC
Organism: Novosphingobium sp.; assembly: GCA_020853995.1. Lineage (GTDB taxonomy): Bacteria > Pseudomonadota > Alphaproteobacteria > Sphingomonadales > Sphingomonadaceae > Novosphingobium. The sequence goes on along the minus strand of JADYXV010000197.1, from coordinate 4,179 downwards.
CGAACTGGCTGCGCAGTGCGGCAACCATCCAGCCGGACAAGTACAGGTAACGGCCTTTGGTGGTGCCGAAGTGCTTCTTGATCGAAATCATCTTCTGCTGGCCTATGAACCCGTGCCAGCACCCCAGCGACTGCGTGTAATTCGCAGGATCAGCGTCATAAGCAGCCATATCGCGGCGCATGATCTTGGCGGTGTAGCGTGCAATGTCGATGCCGGTCAGAAAACGGTTTTGCAGGCGCATGCGCGCTACCGATGCGGCTTCGATGCCATCCCATGTCTTTTCAAAGGGGGCGATGGCCTTGCGCGCCTCGGCGATGTTCTGCTGGTAAGTCATGATCCGATTCCCTTGCTCGGCTAATTCTTCGTCTGAAGCCGCATTAGGCAGCGCAATCGAACGGGGGAATGCCTTGCGCGGTCATGTTGTCAAACTTTACAGAATATGCTTGTAAAGTTGTACAGCTCTCACAAGGTCACCTGTCATGTCGTCACGCCCGCTCTACCTCGGCCCCAGACTCAAGCGTTTGCGCCGCGAATTGGGGCTCACCCAACAGGCTATGGCCGATGAATTGGGCATATCGCCCAGCTATATTGCGCTGATCGAACGCAACCAAAGGCCCCTGACCGCCGATCTGCTCATCCGCTTGGCACGCGCTTACAAACTCGACATGGCCGATCTCGCGGCCGACGACCGCGACGATTATGCCCGCCGCTTAACCGATTCGCTGCGTGATCCGATCTTTGCCGACATTGATTTGCCGCCGCTGGAAGTGGCCGATGTGGCCGCAAGCTTTCCAGGTGTTACCGAAGCCCTGTTGCGGCTTTACGGCGCATGGCAGCGCGAACAGCAAGCCTTGGCCGAACAGCGCCACGCTGAACCCGGCAGCAGCGCGACCGATCCTGTGGGTGAGGCACGCCGGTTCGTTGCTGCACGGCGCAATTATTTCCCGACCATTGATTCGAAGGCTGAAGAACTGGCCGTCGAGATCGACAAGGCAGGTGGCGGGCAGGAATGGCTGCGCCAACAAGGTGTACGGGTGCGCTTCATGCCCCCCGATGTCATGATGGATGCCATCCGCCGATATGACCGGCACAACGAACAATTGCTGATCGATGATACTCTTTCGCTGTCCAGCCGCACTTGGCAGGTGATGCAACACATCGCCTACACTGCGCTTCGCAACGAAATCTCATCGATTATCCGGGGTGAAACCTTTGCCAGCCAGACCGTAGCCAATCTGGTCAGACGCGCACTGGCCGGGTATGCGGCGGCAGCGTTACTGATGCCCTATGATCGCTTTGCCCGCGCGGTGGATGGGCGGCGATATGATATAGACGCCTTGGCAGGCCTTTTTGGCACAAGCTTTGAACAAGTGGCACATCGCCTGACAACGCTGAACCGGCCATGGCAGGAACGCGTGCCATTCTTCTTCATCCGGGTGGATGCAGCAGGCAATGTTTCAAAGCGGCTAGATGGCGCTGGCTTCCCGTTTGCCGCACATGGCGGAGGTTGTCCGCTGTGGAGCGTGCACGACGTTTTCCGCACACCTGGCATGGTGTCCACGCAATGGCTGGAATTGCCTGATGGACAGCGCTTCTTTTCAATAGCCAGAACGGTGACTTCGGGCGGTGGCGGATTTGACCGGCCAAGCACGATGCGCGCCATCGCACTTGCCTGTGCTGCTGATCATGCGAACAAGCTGATCTACGCAGCGGGCACCGATCCAAAATTGGTTCGCGCCACACCCATTGGCGTCACCTGCCGCCTGTGCCACCGCGCGCAATGCACCGCGCGGGCAGAACCACCAATCGGGCGCGACATCCTGCCCGATGACTATCGCCAGGCGGCCGAGCCGTTCAGCTTTGCCGAGAGTTAAGGATAGCGAACCTTGCGACGGCAAGCGGTGACGGCTATCGGGCGCACACCCGCTGATTCCGCACCAGCAAACAAGGCCAATGGGCCACACCGCCTTAAGGGAAGCCGCTTTTGTCCAAGATCATCCCGCTGACCGACGTTGATCCTGCCATGATCGATCAATTGCTTGATCAGGCGTTCGAACCGGCCCGGCATCAGCGCACCGCCTATAAAGTGCGTGAAGGCATGGAAGCGCTGGGCAATTTGTCATTCGCAGCACTTGATGACGATGACATGCTTGCCGGATCAATCCAGTGCTGGCCCGTCGCGCTGACTGACCCGCAAGGTCGCGCGCATCCGATGATCATGGTCGGGCCAGTGGCCGTATTGCCGCATTTGCAAGGCCACGGCTTTGGCAAGGCATTGATGACAGCAGCGCTGACGGCGATCGATCCGCGCGCGCCCTTGCCTCAAGTGCTGATCGGCGATCCTGAATACTACGAGCGCTTCTTCGGATTTTCCAACGCACAGACCGCCGGATGGAAGCTTCCCGGACCTTTTGAGCAACACAGATTGCTGTGCCGCACTGCCAATCCCGCAATCCTGCCGCAAGAGGGCACGTTGGGGCCTTGGCGGCGCTGATCTGATCTGGCATCGGCAGGATATGCCTTATGTTCCGCCTCCAGAATTAGCCGAACTGAGTCTTGCCGAACTGGCTGTTCAGGTTGCTGCGCGCAAAATACCGCCGCTGGACCAATGGAGCCCTCAGGAAACCGGCGACAGCGAAATGCGCATCGCTGCAGATGGGAAATGGTATCATCAAGGTGGCGAGATCCGCCGCCCCGCTATGGTGCGCGCATTTTCGGGGTTGTTGATGCGCGATGCGGTTGGTCAGCATTGGCTGGTCACTCCGTTTCAACGCTTATCTATCATCGTTGAGGACGCTGCCTTCATAGCTACGGATATGCAGGAAAAGCGCGACGGGACTGGTCGCCCTGCCCTCGCCTTTCGGCTGAATTCTGACGATCTGGTGGTATGCGGACCGGATCATCCCTTGCGTATCGCGGGCACGGCAGAGGTGCCTGCCTTCTATTTATCGGTTCGCCACGGCACCGAAGCACGGCTTAACCGCAGCACTTATGGCCAGTTGATCGAATATGCGCTGGCGCAAGGCGATGGCAATCTGGCAGTGGAGAGCATGGGCCAACACTTCAATCTGGTGCCGGCTGCGTGACCCTGCTCAATCGCCTGACCAAGCTTTACGAAGACGGGCACCGCACGCCTGCGCAAAACTTGTACGAAGACTGGCGGCCAATGCCACAAGACCCCTTGCGCCCTGCCGCCGTGCTGATTGCGGTAACAGATCGCGGCAATCACCCCGACGGCCCCGGCGTGCTGCTCATTCATCGCCCATCGCACATGCGCGCGCATCCCGGTCAAGCCGCTTTTCCGGGTGGCAAGATCGATCCGGGCGAAACACCAATCGAGGCCGCCCTGCGTGAAGCGAACGAAGAGCTTGGCATCCGGCCAGAGGACGTCACCGTGATTGGCGCGACAGACCGGTTTCGCACCGGCACGGGTTATGACATCACGCCCGTGCTTGCGATGATCCCTGCTGATTTGCCGCTTTTGCCCAATCCCGCAGAAGTTGCCGATTGGTTTGAACCACCGCTGGGCTTTGTCCTTAGTCCGTTGCAACACATCACGAAGGACGCCGAATTTAACGGCCATGCGGGACGGTACATCGAGATTATGTGGCATGAACACCGCATCTGGGGCGTAACCGCCGCGATTATCTCAAACTTGTCCAAACGGATCATGTGGCATGGTTGAACATTTGCCCGCCGCCGATTGGACCTGTCGTGAAGATCTGGCCAAAGTGGTCGCCGCGCTCGATCCAGAGGCGCAGGGCAACTGCCGCTGGGTGGGCGGCGTCGTGCGCGATACGGTATTGGGCATCACCGCCAAAGATATCGACATGGCAACCACGCTGCTGCCTGAGGAAACTGCCGCGCGCCTTGGTGCTGCAGGGATCAAGTGCGTACCAACCGGCATCGCGCATGGCACCGTCACTGCCGTTGTCGCCGGCGGCCCGGTAGAGATCACCACGTTGCGCCGCGATGTTTCCACCGATGGCCGCCACGCCACGGTCGCCTTTTCCACCAACTGGCAGGATGACGCCGCGCGCCGCGATTTCACGATCAACGCGCTCTATGCCGATCCGCGCACGCTGGAACTGTTCGATTATCATGGCGGCCTTTCAGATCTGGCGGCGAAGCACGTCCGCTTTATCGGCGATGCGCGCCAACGCATCCGTGAGGATTACT
>JADYXV010000196.1 GCA_020853995.1 Novosphingobium sp. | reverse complement strand
GCCTGCTATGCGCGTTCGACCATCGCCATATCGTGCTGGACCCGAACCCGGATGCGGCGGTGTCGTTCAAGGAACGCCAGCGTTTGTTTGACTTGCCGCGTTCCAGCTGGGCCGATTACAACGTCAAACTGATCAGCAAGGGTGGCGGCATCTATCCGCGTTCGTTGAAATCCATCGACATCACACCGCAGGTGCGCGAAGCCTTGGGCATTGCCGATGGAATCAAGTCAATGACACCGAACGAGTTGATGCATGCGGCGCTGCGTGCACCGGTGGATCTGCTGTGGAATGGCGGCATTGGTACCTATGTCAAATCCAGTAAGGAAACCCACGCCGATGCCGGCGATCGCGCCAACAACGGCTTGCGTGTCAATGGAGCCGATCTGCGCTGCAAGATCGTGGGTGAGGGTGGCAATCTGGGCATGACCCAGCTGGGCCGTATTGAAGCCTCGCAAGCCGGTGTGTTGCTCAATACCGACTTTATCGACAACTCGGCGGGTGTGGATACTTCCGACCACGAGGTCAACATCAAGATTCTGCTCAATGGCGAAGTGCAGAAGAATCGCTTGAAATTGGCCGAACGCAACAAGTTGTTGGCCAAGATGACCGACGAAGTGGCGCAGTTGGTATTGAATGACAACTACCGGCAAAACCAGGCGCTGACCTTGATGGAGCGCATGAGCGCGACCCGTCTTGGCTCGAAGATGCACTTCATCAGCACCTTGGAAGCCGAGGGCTTGCTGGATCGGCAGATCGAATTCCTGCCGACCGATGCTGAAATTGCCGAACGCAAGCTGCGCGGCCAAGGTCTGACCCGGCCGGAGCTGTCCATCTTGCTGTCGTATTCGAAACTGGTGGCATATCCGCAGTTGCTGGCTTCGGATGTACCGGAAGATCCGTATCTCTCGAAGGAGCTGGTGCGTTACTTCCCCGAGCCGCTGCAAAAAAAATACACCAAAGCGATGGAAGGCCACCGCCTGAAGCGCGAAATCATCGCCACTGCGGTCACCAATTCAACCATCAATCGCATGGGCGCGACTTTCTTGATGCGCATGCAGGAAGACAGTGGTCGCAGCATCGGTGAGATCGCCCGGGCCTATACGATTACCCGGGAAACCTTGGACGCCCGCGAGTTGTGGGCCAAGATCGACGGGCTGGACGGCAAGGTGCCGGGCAGTGTGCAGGTGGATGCGCTGCAAGTAATTTGGGAGCTGCAACGCGGCTTCACCCGCTGGTTACTTTCGCGCCCCGGTGCAGTACCGGCGATTACCACTGCGGTGGAGCGTTACCACGATGGCTTCCGCGACATTCGTGCTGGCGAAGGCATTTTGCCGCCGTCGCAGCGTCCGGTGTACGAGGCCAGCCGCAAGCAATGGCGTGAAAAAGGCGTGCCGACGGCATTGGCCGATCAGCTGGCCGCATTGCCGTACCTGCAAGCCAGCCCCGACATTATCGAGTTGGCGCGTGAGCGCAAGATGCGCCCAATCGACGTGGCCAAGGTGTATTTCCGCCTGGCCGATGCCCTGCATGAGCCGTGGTTGAGCGAGCAAATCGATGGGCTCAAGGTGGATGGCCGTTGGCATGCCGTGGCACGCGGCGTGCTGCGCGACGAATTGGCGGCACAAATGCGCGCACTGACCGGCCTGGTGTTGGCGATGCCGGGCAAGGATGCCGATGCCAAGGTCAAGGCGTGGCTGGAACGTGACGACAGTGGGCTGCGTTTCACCCTGGCCATGTTGACCGAGTTGGCAGCACAAAAAACCCTCGATTACCCGACCTGCTCGGTGGCGGTGCAACGCGTGGCACAGTTGGCGCAACGCGGCTAAGCGTCCTGTTGCAAGTTGCCCTCTCCCGTTCGCGGGAGAGGACAGCGAACGCGGGCGCTGGCGGCTCTTGCTATCCTGCTGCGCATGACGAATCCCCGTATTGCCCTGCTAGCCAGCCCGACCGATGACGCGCAAGCCGCATTCGCGGCATTGGTCAAGCGCTACGGTACCCATTCCCCGCAAGATGCCGACGTCATCGTCCCCTTGGGTGGGGATGGCTTCATGCTGCAAACCCTGCACCGGTACGCCCATTTGGGCAAGCCGGTGTATGGCATGAAGTTGGGGACAGTGGGGTTTTTGATGAATCATTTTCGAGAAGACGATGATTTATCGACCCGCATTGATACCGCCGAACCCGCCGTGCTGCACCCGCTGGAGATGCTGGCACAAACCGAGTCTGGTGCCAGCGTAAGCTCGTTGGCGTACAACGAGGTATCGTTGTTGCGGCAAACCCGGCAGGCTGCACATGTGGGTATTGAACTCAATGGTGAAGTGCGATTAGACGAGTTGATTTGCGACGGTGTGATGCTGGCAACGCCTGCTGGCAGCACGGCTTATAACTTCTCTGCACATGGCCCGATTTTGCCGCTGGGGGCCAATGTGATGGCATTGACTCCAATTGCTCCATTCCGGCCACGGCGCTGGCGCGGTGCTGTGCTTAAATCCGGCACCGAGGTGCGGTTTAGGGTGCGGGATCCACACAAGCGTCCGGTCAGCGCCACTGCGGATTCGCATGAGGTGCGCGATGTGACTGAGGTCTTGGTGCGTGAGTCACGTGATCGACAGGTGACACTATTGTTTGATCCGGAACACAATCTGGAAGAACGCATTCTGATCGAGCAGTTTGCAGTGTAAGGTTTGCCGGGCAAGGAGCGCAGCATGGTCCCATCAGGAAGCACGATGCCATTTGCCATTGACAACACCAGCACCGTGCCAGACCCAACATCACCCTCACGACGGGTGCCCGCGTGGGCGTGGGCATTGCTGGCATTCTTGCTGGGTATCGGCCTGACGTTGTGGTTGGCCCATGGCGAAAAGCAACGTGATATCCGCGATGCGCTGCATGGGTTCACTATGGAAACGGTGAAGATTGCCGGCAGTATCCAAACCCAACTCGAGCAGTGCGAGCGCTTGATTCGCGCATTTCAATCGGTGTTCCTGGCATCCGACCAGGTGACTGCTGATGAATACGCACGCGCTTATCAAAACATGCAAACCAATACCGAGGTGCGTATTGGTTTGCTGGCATTGGCCTATGCACAGCGGCAGGTGAAGCCAGATGGCGATCACTTTCCGACGTTATTGTTTGCACCACAGCCTGGAAACGAAGCCATACGTGGGCTGGACGTGGCCACCCAGCCGATGAATCTTGAGGCTCTGTTGCGCAGCCGTGACAGCAATCAAGTGGCGATGTCGGCCCCGTTTCGTTTGGTGCAAAGCGGCAACGGCAACAAGCATTCAGATGGCTTTATCTTGCGGTTGCCGGTGTACGCGGCGGGCCAGGTCCCGACCAGTGTCGACGCACGGCGGCAAGCGCTGGTTGGCTCGATCGGTGCATCATTCCGGATTGATGATTTACTCGGGGCGGCCATTCCCAGGGATCCGATCGCATTGGCGGATGTCACCATCAATGATCTGACCGATGGCGAGCCTCGAACCTTGTTTGC
>JADYXV010000195.1 GCA_020853995.1 Novosphingobium sp. | reverse complement strand
GAATCCGAAGGCAGAAATTCAAGATGTGCACGGCCCGACCACTGATTCAGGTTGTCGATTTCGTTGCCGGTGAACTCGTTGACGCCAAAACCGTCACGCTTGATGCGCTGCACGGCCAGACGGCCACGCACGCCCTCGGCAATGGGGCCGCCAATTGCGGCATCGGTCTGGATCAGCAGGGCATCGCCGCCGAGCGACTGGCGGATGTAGCCGTCCAACGTATCGGTTGGTTTCGCCGTGATCAGGTTGACCGCACCACCTGTGGCATTGCGGCCATAGAGTGTGCCTTGCGGACCACGCAGCACTTCAACGCGCTGAAGATCGAACATCGAACCAAGCTGAGCCTGTGCCAGCGAAACGACGACGCCATCAACGTGCAGCGCAACCGAAGGATCTACGCCTGCCAGCGAACTGGACAAACCGATGCCGCGGATGAACAGCTTGGCAAAGTTGAAGTCATTGCCGAAGCTGATCGACGGCACCAGTGCCTGAAGGCCTTCAAGCGTTACGGTGTTGTTAGCCGCAAGCTGTTCGGTCCCGACTGCGGTAACCGAAAGCGAGACGTCCGAAAGCGATTGCGCGCGCTTTTGTGCGGTCACAATGATTTCGCCGCCGTTTTCGGCAACTTCGGTCGCCTCTTGGGCAAAGGCGGGTTGCGCTACGGCAAAAGCAGCCGCTGCGATGATGCTGGCACGCGAAAAAAGGCGCGCAGATGCACGGTTGGTGCTCACAGGTATCCTCCCTGATTGGGCTCATGATGAAGCCGCATATTATCTTAAGGTAATGTACACCCCTTACCATTGGTAAGCGACGCATACAATTTCAGCTATGCAATGCGGTGATCATTTCAACAAAGCGTTGCAGGAATGCAACAATCCTGAATCCACGCAAAAAGGGCCGGAGCATTGCTGCTCCGGCCCTTTTGGCGCGTCAGATCGACAGGACGATTAGCCGACGATTTCTTCAGGCTTGAAGAAGTACGCAATTTCGATCGCCGCGTTCTCGTCCGAATCCGAACCGTGAACGGTGTTGGCTTCGATGGATTCGGCCAGTTCCTTGCGGATCGTGCCGGGTTCGGCATTGGCAGGGTTGGTTGCGCCCATGATGTCGCGGTTACGCTGCATGGCGTTTTCGCCTTCAAGAACCTGAACCACAACCGGACCGGAGATCATGAATTCAACCAGTTCACCAAAGAAAGGGCGTTCCTTGTGAACGGCATAGAAGCCTTCGGCCTGTTCACGGGTCATGTGGATACGCTTTGAAGCAACAACGCGCAGGCCGGCTTCTTCCAGCATTTTGACGACAGCGCCGGTGATATTGCGACGCGTGGCGTCAGGCTTGATGATCGAGAAAGTGCGGGTAACCGCCATGGGACATTCCTTGCAAATAATGCGATTCAATTGGCCGCGCCCCTAGCGGGGTTTGTGCTGCGGTGCAAGGTTGGGTGATGTGGGCCGGAACATGAGCCTCAGCCCGGCTCAAGGCCGGGCTGAGGCTTCCTGCCGCACATCATATCAAAAACGCAAACAAATCAGCCCAATCGGGATTTCCGCGTTCGATCAGTTCGAACTTCCATTCACGGTGCCAGCGTTTCACCCGCTTCTCGTGCGCGATGCAATCTTCAATCCGGTCACCGCGCTCTGCCCACACCAGCCGGTGCAATTTGTGCTGCGCGCAATAGTCCGAACCCGTCCCCATACGGTGCTGATGTATCCGCCGGGCAAGATTGGACGTTACGCCCACATACATGGAGCCGCGATAATGGTCAGCCATGATATAAACCCACCCACCGCGCTTTTCCTGATCCATCGCTGGATGGGAAAGGAAGCCTCAGCCCGGGTCAAGCCCGGGCCGACGTGGAGATGCGGCGGATTTGGCCGGATTGTCCAGAGCAAGGAGCCAAGAGCCCCAACCGGCGTTTACGCTACGCCCTCCCAATATCGTCGGCCCGGACTTGTGTGGACGAATTGTGCTTTACTGATTGCATCGGCCGGGATGCGCATCCCGGCCGATGCGGGCAGGAGGCCGTGGTATCGGACTGGTTGTAACAGCCGAGGTCAAGCAAGGCCCTGTCCGCTCCCTCTGACCCCGAACGGTTGATCGGGCGTGAGCCCGCACCACAAGCCAGGGAGCGAAGCCATGTTAGACGAGAAGCAATACGTTGGCATAGATGCATCCAAATTGCGGTTCGACGGATATATCCACCCTTGCGGCAAGCGTGTTTCCAGCGGCAGTTCCGCCAAGGAGGTCGAGGCACTGGTCCGCCGACTTGTCGACCTGAACCCCACGGCAGTCGCGCTCGAAGCATCAGGCGGTTACGAACGTAAACTGGCTGATTGCCTGCACGCAGCAGGGCTTGAAGTGTATATCCTGCCGCCCGCTCGCATGCGCGGCTATGCCCGGGCCATGGGGCAGGTGGCCAAGACCGATGCCATCGATGCCGTCATGATCGCACAGTATCTGGCTGCAACCCATCACCGCCTCGTGCCTTATGCGCCTGATCCCGCACGCGCGCGGCTGAGCGCGCTTGCCGCTCACCGCCGCCGGTTGGTGGCTGAGAAAAGTGGCCTTGCCAGCCAGCTCGATACCATTGACGAGCCCATTGTAAGAAACATGATCCTCGCCCGTCAAAAGGCACTCGCACAGGATGTGGCTGTCCTCGATAAGGCCATCAAAACCTTGCTCGCCGCTACGCCAGACCTCAGCCAACGCTACAAGCGCCTGTGTCAGGTTGCAGGAGTGGGTCCGGTCTTCGCAACCGCCCTGCTGGCAGACTTGCCCGAACTGGGTCATGTCTCGCCAAAGGTCGCAGCGGCCCTGCTCGGCGTCGCTCCACATGCGCGCCAATCGGGGGCCTCAAGCAGACCGGGGCGGTGCAGTGGCGGCAGAAAGCACCTGCGCGACATAGCATACATGGGGGCTCTTAGCGCCATCAAGGTCAAAGACCCCGTGCTGGAACCATTCTACAAACGCCTTAGAGCCAAAGGCAAACCATTCAAACTCGCCATGGTCGCAACCATGCGAAAACTCATCACAATCCTCAACGCTATCGCCAGATCAGACCCAGCATTCCAATGACGCATCAACGGTTGCTTGATCCGGGCTGAGGCTTTGTTCTTATGGCCCCTCGACCCACTTGCTGCCGTCCTGCCGCCAGTAGCGCCGCTCGACGCCTTCGCGTGTGCCCAGCATGCGCCAGCAGCCGCGTGCGTCATCAATGCGGTCTGGCGGGAACAGCAGGAACACGCGCGTAAAATCTCCATCGCGCCATACACCATCGGCCAGCGCCATGAACTTCGCGCCAT
>JADYXV010000194.1 GCA_020853995.1 Novosphingobium sp. | reverse complement strand
GGCATCGGGATATCCGGCGTGCTGATAGCCCGCCATGAAGGTTGAACGCAGCGTTGCGGTCCATCCCAGCTTCACCGAAGCCCAGGCCGCGACGTTATCAACCAGATTGAGCCGGTCTGCGACTGCACGATCATAAATGGCATCAGGTGCATAGCCGACGGTGAAATAGCGCCCAATCCCGCGCCCGCCCGAGGCCCCAAACCGGATATCATGGCGCAAATCAGGCCCGAACAGGATTTTGCCACCGACAGTTGCACCCCATCCAAGTGCGGTATCACCGGAACCTGCACTATGCACCGATACCGAGCGGACAAGGCCTGCAACGTGCAGTTCCTTGGTCTTGTCCTTATAAGCCAGTTTGGCGATGAAATCGGGCATCCGGTCCTGATCGTTGTCAACCATCGCTGCCGAGGTTGAGGTGATCGTTTCGGTCTGCGGATTTTCTGCCGCCAGATAAAGGTCAAGCCCGCCACCCAACGGTTGGCGATACTGCACCATCATCTGCCGCACAAAGATCGAGCCATCCATTGGCCCCACAAAATCTGTGGTTTCTGGCAAATGGCTGGCATTCTGGAACGTGGTCCATTCCTGTCCGATGAGCAAATTGCCATAGCTGATGAAGCCGCGCCTAAAGGTTGGCGTATAGGCGTTGGTGGCACGTTGCGCGCCCAAAGGGGCTGCGGCCAGCGCAAAATCAAATTCGATATGTGCTTTCAATTCCTTGCCGCTGACCGGCGTGGCTGCGGAAAAGAACAGGCGGGTCTGGCGTGCATGACCGATCACATCGGTGCTGGCACTGCCGCCGACCGGTATCTGTTGCGGCAGGAAAAACTCTTTGCCCAAAGATCCACCGGCCAGCTCACCATTGCCAAACCGGGTGACGCTGCCAACCGCTTTGACAAAGCCGCCCATCTTGAAGGTGGTAGCGCCCACCTTGAAACCGTCAGGCTGTGTCTTGGCTTCAAGCGCGGCCACTTTGACGGCAGTAGCATCGGCCTTGGCTTCGGCCGCTTTGGCAAGCTCGACGGCTTGCGCGCCATCATTGTTGGCCGAAGCCCCTTGGCCTGCGCCAGATCGGATTTGAGCGCCTGCATTTCTCCTTCAAGCCGCAGAAGGCGCGCTTCAAGTTCAGTTTCGCGCTGCGTCGGGGCAGCTGCATTTGCGGCAATCGGTAATGTCAGGGCAGTGGCTGCCAATAACAGGGCAGACGTCCGCCGACGGTATCTAAGCATATTCCCTCTCCCGGCACCTGCTTTACGAGGCATCCTGCCGGGACCTTCGCTTGAACGGGGCTTGCCAGCCAGACAGAGGATGGTCTTATATCTACGACCTTTGTCTAGTCGCCGCGCCGCGCCGGTCTGCGGTAGGCTGAGGCATAAGAGAAGAATCTGAAAGAGGAGAGCCTGACGTGGGCAAAGCAGTTTATCCGGTCCCGGCTGAATGGGCAGAAAGCGCGCTGGTTGACGAAGCGGGCTATAACGCAATGTATCGCCAGTCGGTTGAGAACCCTGACGCGTTCTGGGCTTCACATGGCAAGCGGCTGGACTGGATCAAACCGTTCACCAAGGTCAAGAACACCTCTTTTAACGAAGCCGACTTTGGCATCCGCTGGTTTGAAGACGGTACGCTGAACCTCTCAGCCAATTGCCTTGACCGCCACCTGGCGACGCGCGGCGATGAAATTGCGATCCTGTGGGAGCCCGATGGCCTTGGCGAACCGCACCGCGAGATTACCTATCGCCAGTTGCACGAAGACGTATGCCGTTTTGCCAACCTGCTGAAATCGCGCGGGGTACAGCGGGGTGAGCGGGTGACGCTCTATTTGCCCATGGTGCCCGAAGCCGCGGTCGCGATGCTTGCCTGCACCCGCATTGGCGCGATCCATTCCATCGTGTTTGCAGGATTCAGTCCCGATGCCTTGGCAGGCCGGATCAGCGATTGTGACAGCCGCGTGGTACTCACCTCGGACGAGGGTTTGCGCGGTGGGCGCAAAGTGCCGCTGAAAGCCAATGTAGACGAAGCGCTGACCCATTGCCCCGGTGTTGACACTGTGATCATGCTACGCCGCACGGGAGCAGATGTGGGCTTCGTTGAAGGCCGCGACGTGGATTGGGCAAGCGCTGCCGCACAGCAATCTGCCGAATGCGCGCCTGAGGAAATGGGCGCGGAAGACCCGCTGTTCATCCTTTATACCTCTGGCTCCACCGGCAAACCCAAGGGCGTGCTGCACACCACCGGCGGCTATGCCGTGTGGGCATCAATGACACACGAATATGTGTTCGATTACCGACCCGGCCAGATTTACTGGTGCGCGGCAGATATCGGTTGGGTCACCGGTCATTCCTACGTTGTCTATGGTCCGCTGATGAACGGCGCGACGACGGTGATGTTCGAAGGCGTTCCCAATTTCCCCGATGCCAGCCGCTTCTGGCAAGTGGTCGACAAGTTCAAGGTCGAGATCTTTTATGGTGCCCCCACCGCCCTGCGCGCCCTGATGCGCGAAGGCGATGACTGGGTTAAGAAGACCAGCCGCGCATCTTTGCGGCTGCTGGGATCGGTGGGCGAGCCGATCAATCCCGAAGCATGGGAGTGGTATCACAAGGTCGTGGGCGACAGCCGGTGCCCGATTGTCGATACCTGGTGGCAAACCGAGACCGGCGGCGCGATGATCACCCCCCTGCCCGGCGCAACCGCGCTCAAGCCGGGTTCAGCATCACGCCCCTTCTTTGGTGTAAAGCCTGAACTGGTTGATACAGAAGGCAACTTGCTGGAAGGTGCAACCGATGGCTGTCTGGTTTTGACCGATAGTTGGCCCGGCCAGATGCGTAGCGTCTGGGGTGATCACGAACGCTTTTTCCAGACTTATTTCAGCACGTTCAAAGGTCAGTACTTTACCGGTGACGGCTGTCGCCGTGACGAGGATGGCTACTACTGGATTACCGGACGGATCGATGACGTCATCAACGTATCGGGCCATCGCATGGGCCCGGCCGAAATCGAAAGTGCTCTTGTTGCCCACCAGAAGGTTGCCGAGGCTGCGGTCGTCGGAATGCCCCATGATATCAAGGGGCAAGGCATCTATGCGTTTGTCACCTGCAACGCTGAAGTTGAGCCAGACGAGGCTTTGCGCAAAGAGCTGATCGCGTGGGTCCGCCATGAAATCGGCCCCATTGCCACGCCTGATGTGATCCAGTTCGCCCCCGGTTTGCCCAAGACCCGTTCGGGCAAGATCATGCGCCGCATCTTGCGCAAAATCGGCGAGAATGATGTTTCGAACCTTGGCGATACATCAACGCTGGCGGACCCTGGCGTAGTGGACAATCTGCTGGCCAACAGGCCGCATCTGGCCAGCGTCTAGACGACATTGGATGGCGCATGGAGGGTGTTTGCGGGGCAAATGCAATGTAGCCCCCACAACACCCTTGCCGTTCCCTGTGTAACCGATACCCTGCACCTCAACAGGCCGCAGTCGAGATGCAAAATATCCGGCCCGATCGGAGGGGTGTGAACGAAACGATCCTGATTGCCGATGACCATCCGCTGTTTCGTCAGGCTTTGGCCGTGGCGGTGGCGAGCGCTGCGCCATCTGCGCGCATCATTGAAGCAGGGACGCTGGCGGCTGCTGCAAAAGCGGCGGCTGAAGCTGATAATCTGGCGCTGATCACGCTCGATCTTAAAATGCCTGGAGCCATCGGCTTTTCAGGCATCGCGCTGCTTCATGCCGAAAAGCCCGATGTTCCGATT
>JADYXV010000193.1 GCA_020853995.1 Novosphingobium sp. | reverse complement strand
GCGCCGATCAACGATGTTCTGCCATCGCTACAACAAGTCTGCATTCGAAGGTGAGATTGACGTCATCGATCTGCCGACCAAGCCCCGTATTCTGATTCGAAACGAAATGGCTCGCCATCACATTCACGGCAACAAGGCTGATTGAGCAAGCGCCGGGGTTGCGATATGCTTATTTTTGCCAAGCGACTTTCAAGTGTATCCACTAAGCCTTTGAAATAATGGTGCACCCGACTGGATTCGAACCAGTGACCCCTGCCTTCGGAGGGCAGTACTCTATCCAGCTGAGCTACGGGTGCTTGCGCTGGAGAGGCACGTAGCAGTGCCTTTGCGTGGTTGCTAGTGATTTTGTTGGGATGTGACGCTGAGGGGTTAGGGTTTTAGCGATTTGGTAGGTGGCGCGCGGGTATCGGTCCGAGTCATGCAAACGACACCATCCGGCAATCGTGATTCGACGCCCGCTGCAAGCCAGCAGGTATCAGGGGCAAATGGATCAGGACCGGCGACCTTTGGACAGGCTTCCGGCAATACACTGTCGATGACGTGGGCGGCGCTGCATGATGCAGCGGCGGTGGTTTGCGCGCTTGCCGGCTTGCCACCGGAAATGCGCAAGCCCGAGATCCGCAATTTTCCGGCGATCATGCGTGATACCGGGGGGTGGCGATATGATCTGGCCAAACAAGGCGTTGATGACCTTGCATCATTCATGGAGCCGGGTTTGACAGCTCTGCTGGCTGTTTCTGCCCGAGGGATTTCGCCCATGCCCGCAGCGCAGGCGCTGTGGCACGAATTTGTCAGCACACGGGCCGCGTTGTTGGCGCTGATCCCGCCCTTGGGCATAAAGCGCCGCGCCTGACAGGCGCTATTCCATGCCCCACGTGGCGCAATGCGGATCGATACTCACCAACTGTCGCCGCAATGATGCGCGAGCCAGACGCTCGACCTCGGTCTTGCGTCTTGCTGCGGCAAGCGGGACGGTGGGGGCAGGGCGCAGTATTTCTGCGTCGTAGCCATCAGCCACGATCACTCCGCAGGCGTGTGGCAGGAAGTCCTCGGTATCGAGCACTGCGCGGTCAAGATGCGGGGCAAGTCCCCAATAGAAACGGTCACAATGATCGAGGTAATCGGTCCACTTGGCATCACCAAGCAGATCAGCGCGGCTGACCTTGATTTCAACGATCACCACTTGCCCCTTGGCATCAATCCCCATGAGATCGGCCCGCCGGTTTGACCGCAGCGGCATTTCCGGCAGGCACCATATGTCATTGCGCGCAAACAGGCGGCAAATGCCCCGCGCCACAGCGCGTGCTTCACGCTCGACAGCGAGTTCGACTACGGCGGTGGCTGATTCGCTCATATCGCCGACGATAAGAACAAATGACGAACGGGTAAAGCGTCTTTACCAGATGCCGAGTGTCTGGAGTGCCAGCCAGACGCCGGTGGCGACAAGCAGTGCAGCTGCAACCATCCGCACGACATCAAGCGGGACACGCTTGATCAAGGCCTGACCAAGGAACACGGCGGGTACATTGGCGATCATCATGCCCAGCGTCGTGCCTGCGGTAACCGCCAGCGCATCGTTGAACCGTGCGCCCAATGCGATTGTGGCGATTTGCGTCTTGTCGCCCATTTCGACGATGAAGAATGCCACCAGTGTGGTGAGGAACGGGCCAAAACGCGATGGCTTTGGCGCATCGTCATCGTCGAACGTGTCGGGCACGAGAGTCCACAGGCCCATCGCCACGAAGCCAGCGGCAATCCCCAAGCGGAACCACATGCCATCAAGGAAAGCGGCAGCCGTTGCGCCCAGCAGTGCAGCGAGGAAGTGATTGGCGAGCGTGGCGACCAGAATGCCGAGCACGATCGGCACCGGCTTTTTGAAACGTGTGGCCAGGACGATGGCCAGCAATTGCGTCTTGTCGCCAATTTCGGCGAGCGTGACGATAGCGGTGGAGGTGGTGAAGGCTTCAAACATGGCAATCGATCTCGGGGCCGGACGGGAACTGAGACAATGACGGCGGGCCTTCCCGTCCGGCCCGGACGAAAAGCTGCCGTCATTGGTCTCGCCCGGAGGGATTGCCCCACCGCCTGCGCCACGGCCTCTCGGCCAAGTATGTTGACGCGCCATCTTTACGATGGATGGGACCGCGCACTGAACGCGGTGGCTACTCCCCAAGTGACTTGTCCCCTCCGATAGTCGCGTATGGCCAAGTCGGCAAGTGCGCGATAATAGCCCTGAATACGGCCGACATGGAGTGCCATGCCCAAACCATTTGCCTTTGCGGGTTTGACCCTTTGCCTTGTTCCAACGGCAGCATTGGCGGACGATGCGCCGCTATCCATCGCAGCGTCAGCGCGTTTGCGGGTGGAATCTGTTGATGGACAATTCCGGCCCGGTGCCCCGGCGAATGATACGATGGTATCGCTCAAGACTACCGTTGAGGCGCAATACGATACCGGACCTGTGCAATTTGGCGCCGAATTGTGGGACGCACGTGCATGGGGGCAGGACGTGCGGTCGTCAGCAGGGACGGGTGAGGTCAACGCCATTGAGCTGGTTCAGGCCCATGTTAAGGTTGTGCTGGGGGACAAGGCGGCAGGTAGCCACGGGACGCTGACGGCAGGGCGCTTTACGCTTGACCTTGGCGGGAGGCGGCTGGTTTCGCGCCAGCGTTTTCGCAACACGACCAATGCCTTCACAGGCGCGCATCTGGCCTGGACGGCCAGGGGCGGGCAGAAGATCGATGTGATATGGGCCATGCCGCACATACGCCTGCCTGAAGACGCGGCGGGTGTGCGGGCAGACCGCGTGGTGTGGGATCAGGAAAGCACTGATCTCATGTTCTTTGGCGCACAGGGCACTTTGCCGCACGTGCTTGGCGGGGTCATCCAGCCTTATGGTTATGGCCTGATCGAGCGGGACAGCCCCGACCGGCTAACCCGCAATCGCCGGCTTGGTACGGTCGGAGCGCGTGCTTTTCGGGCGGCATCGGCCGGCAAGTGGGACCATGATGTCGAAGTTGCATACCAGTTCGGCAAAGTGCGCAGATCCACAGCCGTGACCGACATAGCCGACCTTGATGTGTCGGCATGGCTTGTTCACGCCGAAGTGGGCCATACGTTTGCAACGGGGTGGCATCCACGACTGGTGGCCATGTTCGATGCAGCGAGCGGCGATGGTGGCAAGTTTGGCAAGTTCGGCCGGTTTGATTCCCTTTATGGTGCGCGCCGGTTCGAATTCGGGCCGAACGGCCTTTATGGCCCGTTCAGCCGCGCCAACATGATCGCACCATCCGCGCGGTTCGAGGTGACGCCATCAAAACGCACAGACGCTTTTGTCGGGTGGCGTAGTGCGTGGGCGCAAAACACGCGGGACAGCTTTGCCGCAACAGGTGTGCGCGATGCCGGGGGCGCGTCTGGCAGGCTGGCGGGACATCAGATCGAGGCGCGCGTGCGCCACTGGATTGTGCCCGGACTGTTGCAAGTGGATGCAGGCGCTGCAACGCTTTTAAAACGGGGCCTGTTGCGCGATGCACCCAACGCACCGGATACGGGTAATGCGCATTACGGTTATGTGGACGTGCTGCTGGCGCTTTGACGCTGCGCGATTTGCGCAAGGATTGCCCGCTTTTCAACCGTGCTTGCCCCGCCCCAAGCCGCGATTTCGCCAAGCGTGCGCGCGCAACCCCGGCATATCTTCGTGACCGGATGGATCGTGCAGACTTTGTTACAGGGGCTTGGCGGGTCGGCGATCACTTTGCGGCGGGGGCCTTTTCGGTGGCAAGACGGCTCATCAACAAGGCCGCGCGTTTTGCCTGCGTCCAAAGGCTGGGCACGTCAACTGTCTCTCCGGGCGCATGGTCACCGGTCGAATAGGGACCAAGGCCCACCAAGCCATCGATGTAAGCGGCGACGAAGCTGATATCGCCTGCACCGCGCTTCATCGGGTCAAGCGGCTGCATCTGTTCAAGCCCCAGCGTGCTATTGACTGCGTTAAGCCGCGCCAGCAGCGCCTTGTTGCCATCGGTCGGGGCCATCGGCGGATAACCTTCGCTGAATTCAATTCGCGCGGATGTGACGCCGGGGAACTTGCGCGCGACGATGGCCTCCATCTTGCGCATTGCCGCCGTGTTCTGTTCGGGGCTGAGCGTGCGCAGATCGCCGCGCGCCACCGCTTTTCCGGCGATAATGTTGGTCTTGCCTTGCGCTGATACGTGGGCATTGTCGGCTGCAACGCCCGCTTCTGCTCCGCCCGCGATCAGGCCGACATTGAGCGTGAGATAGGGTTCGGGCAATTCATCACGCAGTGCGGTGACAATGCGCGCGGCGGCATAAATCGCGCCATCGCCTGCGTTCGCGCTCCACACCCCGCTGGAATGGCCGGATTTCGCATCAATCGTCAGCGTCCAGCTTTGCGATGATCGCCGCGCGATGGAACCCATGTCCTTGCCGTCAACGCGGCTGAGACCTTCGAAATCAAGCGCGACGTGCGCCGCTTTGGCAGAGGCGACCAGATCGGCGCGCGCCACCTCAACCGGATGACCGGCTTCTTCCTCGTCCCCGGTCAGGAAAACCTCGATGTTGGCATCCTTCAGGGTGCCTGCTGCCTGCATCGCGCGCAGGGCCGACACGATTACGGCAATGCCACCTTTGTCATCGCCCACACCGGGGCCAATGGCTTTGTCGCCCTGAAGGACATAGCGCTGGAACGGCGAATCAGGTTCGAACACTGTATCCAGATGCCCGATCAAGAGCATCTTTTTGGCGCCTTTACGGCCCTTGTGGGTCAGTACCAGATGTCCGGCACGTTCGGTCTGCTCCATCGCAATCCAGCGCGAAGAAAAACCCAGCGCCGTGAATTCGGGGATCACAATATCGCGCACTTTGCGCACGCCATCCTGATTGCGGCTGCCTGAATTCTGATTGACCATCGTTTCCAGAAACTTGAGCGTCCGCGCCTGTTCTTCATCGACCGTGGCGATCATCCTTGCCTCGGACGGTGAAGGCCCTAACGGCGAAGACGCTGCCTGCGCAGAACCGGTTACCGCCGCCAGACCCGCCAGAATTCCGAACATCACGCGCATGCCGCACTCCTTTGCCGCGCACGTTGGCGATGTGTGTCAAGGCTGGCAATGCCCTTCTTGCCGGAAAATCCTTGCTTTATCGCAGGTCTGCGCGTAGGGGCGCTTCAGCAAGACCGGCGGCGGACCTCCGCTGCAATCCGGGTGCTGGCGTGAGATTTCGCTGAAATGGCTGAAATCCGCCCCGGATGAATGGTTTTTGCCCCGCCCGCTTCCCCTTTCACGCACGGGTCGCATGATCGACCCCGCGCGTCTCCTATTCAGGTTGGTGCGCACAGCGAACCAAACCCGCACGTCCGCCTTTTGGCTGACGTGCCTATGAAAGCATTTCCATGTCATTTTTCGCAGAACTCGGCCTTGCCGAACCCATTCTCCGCGCCCTTGAAGCCAAGGGTTACAACGATCCTACGCCGATCCAGCGTCAGGCCATTCCCGCCCTGCTCGAAGGTCGTGATCTGCTCGGCATTGCGCAGACCGGCACCGGCAAAACCGCCGCATTCGCGCTGCCATCGCTGCACCGCCTTGCCGCCAATCCGATTGAGCGCAAGCCTGCTTCGTGCCGGATGCTGATCCTTTCGCCCACGCGCGAACTGGCCGCCCAGATTGCCGACAACATCGAAGGTTACGCCAAGTACCTCAAGATTTCGGTCGCTTGCGTATTCGGCGGTGTGCCCATCAGCAAGCAGGCCCGCCGTCTGGTGCCCGGCATCGATATCCTCGTCGCAACGCCCGGCCGCTTGCTCGATCTGATCGACAACCGCGCGCTGACGCTTGGCCGCACCGAAATCTTCGTGCTGGATGAAGCCGACCAGATGATGGATCTGGGCTTTATCCATGCGCTGAAGCGTGTGGCAAACCTGCTGCCAAAGACGCGCCAGAGCCTGTTCTTCTCGGCCACGATGCCAAAGGCGATCGAGGATCTGGGCAAGCAGTTCATCGTCAATCCGGTGCGCGTCGAAGTTGCTCCCAACTCGACCACGGCGGAACGCGTTGAACAGTACGTGACCTTCGTCAATCAGGCCGAAAAGCAGGCGCTGCTGACGCTGCGCATTCGCAACCTGCTGGAAACCAAGGAAATGGACCGCGCGCTGGTGTTTACCCGCACCAAGCACGGTGCTGACCGCGTTGTCCGCCACCTTACGTCTGCCGGAATCGAAGCACGCGCCATTCACGGCAACAAGAGCCAGGCCCAGCGCACCGCCGCGCTTGACGCGTTCCGTCAGGGTTCGTGCCCGGTTCTGATCGCCACGGATATCGCAGCGCGCGGCATCGACGTTTCGGGCGTTTCCCACGTGTTCAACTATGAACTGCCCAACGTGCCTGAACAATACGTCCACCGCATTGGGCGCACCGCGCGCGCCGGCGCTGATGGCATCGCGATGAGCTTCTGCGCGCCCGATGAAAAGCCGTACCTCAAGGATATCGAACGTCTGACCCGCCTGAAGGTGGACACGATGCCGCTGCCTGAAAACTTCATGGCCGAAGCTGCAAAGCTTCCCGCGCCAAGCCGCAAGCCTGCCGAAGAAGAGCGTGACGCCCGCCACGATGCCCGCGCCCAGCGCGGCAACGGTGGCCGTGGCGGCAACGGTCAGTCACGTGGCGGCGGCGGTGGTGGTCAAAGCCACGGTGGCCGCGCGCAAGGCCGCGACGGTCGCCCGCGCGATGTCAGCCCGCGTCAGGAACAGCGTGATGGTGAGCGCGGCAATGATCGTGGTCCTGTGCGCAATCCTTTGGGCGAAGGTGGCGACAAGCCCCGCACTTTCCGCCCTCGTGGCGGCGGCGCTCCAGGCGTTGGTGCACACCGCAACAAGGTGCGTCGCGCAAGCTGATAAATCCCGGTGCGGCTTCTCATAAGTCGCACCGGATTTTCCATGTATTGCTGATACGGGCTTTCTGCCAATGTCAGGTTGGTGGTGCATCCGGATAGGCTGTCAGAACTGGCCCCAGCGCTTCGACCAATGGCCCAAGCCACGGTTCGTAATGCCGCCAAGGCTCAAGCCCGTCGCGGAAGATGGGTTTGCGCACCTGTTCGGAACTGGCAGTGCGAACGGCGCGTTCGTTGTTGTAAAACTCAAGGCATCCTTGCTCGAACGGGAGGCCAAGATAGTCCAGCACGCGGCGCACTTGCCCTTCGGTATCGGCGACCATGTCTTCATAAATCACGCGGTGCACCGCGCCGGGGGCATGGCTGTCAAACGCTGCCATCAACCCCACATAATCGCGGTAATAGCGGCCAATCTCGCGCAGATCGTAGGTAAATGTCTGCCCGCGCGCAAAGTGCTGCTTCCAGCCTGAAATACAGCAAGACAGCGGATGCCGCCGCGCATCGATGATCTTTGCATTGGGCAGGATCAGCTTGATCAGCCCGACATGCTGCCAATTGTTGGGCATCTTGTCGATGAATAGCGGCCTGTCGGTCTGCCGATGTACCCGCGTCCGCTCGATATATTCCTCGCCCAATCGCGTGCGGTCATCGGGTGACAGGGAGGCGATCATCGTGGCGAAATCGGCAAATTCGCCTTCATCCACGCGCGATTGCAGGCGGGCGGCCATCATCATCATCTCGGGCAGTTCCATCGTGCCTTCGATCTGGCTGTGGCTTGCCAGAATCTGTTCCACCAGCGTCGATCCCGAACGTGGCAGACCCACCACGAAGATCGGATCGGGGGCAGCGCAACCACCAACTCCCATTTGAGCAATGAATGCCGCTGTAAATGTCTCGGCCGTCGCACGCACTTCGGCGCTGAAGCCATCGGGATCGTGCAACACCATCGTGCGGCGCAGGGCATTGCCCGCGTCATAATGGCGGAACGATGCCGGATAATCCCGTGCATCCTCGAACGCCTTGCCCAAAGAGAAGTGCAGGTGGAACACATCCTCCTTGCGCTCCTCCGCCTCGCCATCTAGCGATGCCAGTGCAGCTTGCATCGTGGCAATGTCACCTGCGTCCAGCTTCACCGTCTTCAGATTGGCAAGGCTCCACCACGCCTCGCCCATCGTCGGTTGATAGTGCACAGCCTGCCGGTAAGCGTTCACTGCCTCGTTCTGTGCGCCCAGCGTTTTAAGGACGTGGCCAAGGTTCTGCCACACTTGCGGCTGTTCGGGCTGCGCAGCCAAAAGCACTTCGTAAATTCCGCGCGCACGGTCCTGATGGCCCAGCTTCACCAGCACCGATGCCAGAATCAGCTTGTGCCCCGGCGCTTCCACGGGCGATCCGATCAGCACTTCGGCATGGGCCAGGGCATCGGGCAGGCGGTTGGTCTGCATCAATAACCGGATCAGGAAATCGCGCGCCAGATCAAAGCCGGGAGCCGCCAGAACCGCGCGCTCCACCCATTCCAGCGCCGCCGTCATATCCCCGCGCCGCCATGCGATTTCACCCACCATGCGGCACGCGGGCGGATCATCGGGCAGGCGCACCAGCCGCGCTTTCAGCAACGCGTCAGCCTCGTCCAGTTGCCCGTCGTTCACCGCCAAGGCGGCCTTTTGCAACTCACTATCGTGTGACGATGCGTAGATGGCTGACAATTCCGCCCGCCATGCATCGCCCGCATGGCCCAGTTTGCGCAAACACCGTGCCAGCAGGAACCAGCCTGCCGGAATGCCCGGCTGCACTTGCGTCAGCGCCTGCAACGCTGCCACCGCGCGCACATTATCGCCCAATTCGGCGCTGAGATCGCCCAGTTCCCACAACACGGCGGGCACCCGCGGATTGGCCCGCGCCAATGAATCCAGCCGCGCCAGTGCCTGCTTGGCCTTGCCAATCCGGCGCAAGGCACGCGCCATGATGAACTCTGCGGGCGGATATCCGGGCGCTTTGGCTAGCATAGCCTCGGCCTTGGCCAGCGCCAGATGCGGTTGCCCTTCCAGAAATGCCTCCGCCTCGGCCAGTGCAGCCGAAGGTGGCGCAGGGCGGCGGACGGGCGGACGGGTCGTCTGGATCATGCGTCCTGTCTAGGCTGCACCTTCTCACTCGCGTGTACGTCAATCGGCGCAAACCGGGCCAGTACATCGGCGCGCACGATTGGGCGGTCCCCACAGTTCGCCGCCACCCAACCGGTCACTTGCGCCACGGCAAAGCTGATGCCGTACAAGTTGCGCTGTTGCGGCACGCCGGGGATCGGACGGGGATAGCCCGAGGCATAGACCACGCCGTCCGTGCCAAGCCCGGGACCCCCGCGCGGCACATCCCAATCGAGCCCGACGCCCAGCACTTGCGGCAAACACCCCGGCCAGCAAGGCGCACCGTCTGCCTCGCGCGCGGCCACGATCAATGCGCCTGTCGCAACTGCCTCATCGGCCAGCGCCGCAAACACATCGGCATGCGCTGCATTGGGCGTACCAAGGCTGAGGTTGATGAGGTCCACCCGCGCTTCAATCGCGCAACGGATTGCGCCTGCCAGCGCCCGTGCACTGGCGCGCAAACCTTCGCGGAACACCCGGATTGGCAGGATCAAGGCATCCGGCGCTTGCTCCTGTATGGCTGCCGTCACCGCCGTGCCATGGCCTAACCGGTCAAGCGCCTCGTCCTCTCCATGCAGCACAGTGCCATCGGCCAGCAACGACAGGCCGGGAAGCAGACGGTCCGCCGCAATATGCGGATGGGTGGGATGCACCCCGCTATCGATCACCGCGATGCGCAAGCGGTTAGCCATGCGTGGTCACCTGCGGTGCAATGCTGGCGTTGCCGTGATCCAGCCGGATGACGTGATCGGCCATTTCTGCCAGCGCCGGTTTGTGCGTTATCACGATCAATGTGGCGTCGGGCAAAGCGCGGCGTAGCCCTTGCGCCACCACCATCTCTGTCGCCTCGTCCAGAGCCGCTGTCGGTTCATCGAGGATCAGCACATCGGGTTGGCGCAGCAGCGCGCGGGCAATGGCGATACGGTGTCGTTCACCCGCTGACAGCGCAAAGCCGCGTTCGCCGGTGCGCGTATCCAAGCCTTCAGGTAGGCGCGCAATCAGCGGATCCAGCCCCGCAGCGCTGGCCGCTGCCTCAATTTCTGTGCGCGATGCCGTTTCGCGCGCAAAGGCGATGTTCTGCGCAATCGTGGCGTTGAACAGGAATGGCGCCTGATCGACCAGCAGCACCCGCGCGCGCAAATGCGCCAAAGATAGCTCGCGCATGTCGATGCCATCAATCGTCACGCGGCCCGTAACCGGATCGTGGAACCGCACCAGCAGATCGGCCAGCGTGGATTTGCCTGCGCCCGATGCTCCAAGGATGGCGGTCATCGCGCCTGCCGGAATGGTCAGGCTCACATCCCGCAGCACGGCTTCACGCCCGTGATCCATCGAAACGGCCTCGAAACGGATTTCGCTTTTCACCCCTGCCAAGGCTTTGGGCGATGCCGCTTCTGTCACTTCGGGTGCGGTATCGAACAGTTCGAAAATCCGCGCCAAGGCCACCCGCGCCGTCGCCAGCCCCGCAGTGAGGCCCATCAGCGCCTGAACCGGTCCCAGCAGCCGCCCGTGATAGGTGATGAAGGCCACCAGCGCGCCAATTGTCATCGTGCCATCGATGATCTGCTTGCCGCCATAGATCATTACCGCCGCGCTCGAAGCGGTTACAATCGTTCCTGGCAGCGCGCCGGTCATGAACGAAACGGTCTGCATTTTCAGCATCGTGGCGATGAAACCGCCGTTGGCAGTGCGAAACCGCGCGGCCTCGTGATCCTCGGCGCCCAGAGTGTTGACCGTGCGCATGCCCATGATCGTATCGACCAGCAGGCTGCCGATATCCGCGCCGCTTTCGCGCATCTGGCGCGAAAGATCGGTCATACGGCGCTGGAAATGCAGGAAGCTTGCTACCGCCAGCGGCACTAGCACTGTCCCCACCAGAAACAGCTTCCAGTCCAGCCACAGCATCATCGCCACACTGCCTGCAAAGAACAGGACATTGCTGACCACCGAAAGCAGCGTATCGCCCACCACGCGCTGCACATCGGACACATCGCTGTTCAGTCGCGACATCAGATCGCCCAGCCGGAACGATCCGTAAAAACGGGGGGACAGGGTTTGCAAATGCCGCAGCAGTGCCACCCGCATGTCAAACAGCCTCGCTGCGGAAATGGCGACATAGCGGTATGAAACCAATGCGTTGACCGCAAATCCGCCAACGGTTGCCCCCACCATCAGCGCAGCGATCTTGACCAGCATGTCCCAATCGCGCTTGATCAGAGCTTCATCGATCATCAGCTTGGATATAAGCGGCTGCGCAAGGTTCAGTGCGGTGGCGACAAGGCTGGCGAGCAGCACCAGCGCAAGGCGCGGCGCATAGGGTTTCAGCCATGGCCACAGCCGCCCATAGGTGCTCCACGGGGCAATCTTCGGCGCACTGCTCACGCTACCAATTCCCGGCGCACCAGATCAAAGCCATGCAGGGCAAAGCGCGGTTCGGGCATTTTTGCCAAACGGGCAGTGCACCAGTCATATCCGGCACGCGATGCGGCATATTGCGCGCGCCACCACGGTGATGATCCTGCCCCGCCATAGAACGGCAGCGACAATTGCAAATGGCGGCGCATCGCGGCCAGCAGCATCGACTGGTAATGCGTGATGAGCGCCGCCTGATCTTCCCCCCGGCTCAGCGCGGTGATGATGGCGCTTGCCAGAATCGCCTCGCGCACGGCCTGCGCGGTGCCATCGCCGCAGATCGGATCGAAAGCGAGCGCGGCTGTGCCTAGTGCCAACCAGCCATCGCCTGCCAATTGTTCCAGCATGCGCGGTGATGTGTCGAACGTACCGCTGGCGGGTTCCATCGTCTCGATCAAAGGCGCGATCATTGGTGCTTGCGAGGCCAGCACGTCGGGCGCGCCACCGACGGCCAGCAACCAAGCGCCGCCTGTGCCATCGGGGGTAAGGAATAGCCAACCGTCCACCACGGACTCGATCCAGCACGTTGCCGGATCGGCTTGCGATGACAACCGCACGCGCGCGGTTGACGAAAGACGCTCGCCAAAACGCTGTGTGGCGGAAACGGGGAAAGGGGCCATTCCGTGAATGGTCATCAGCATGGTGATTGTGGACGGATCAGCGTTGTTGCCGATTAGCGAAGCAGCCAATGCATCGGCCAGATCATTTTCGGATACTACCGCCGCACCGTGGGGCATGGCCACCGCTTCACCCGGCCCCCAGCGCACCACGCGGCGCTCTATCCGGGGCTTATCGGCAAACAGGTCAGTCCTGCCGGACACATCGCGCAACAGCGTCAGCGCCGGGTCGCTCAGCATGATGACCGGCACCGGGTGGCGCGTGCCTGGTTCGTGATTTATGGACACTCCTGCGCGGTTCAGCAGGTGGGCGGCGGTCGCTACCGCCACACCCTGTCCGCGCAGCGCAATCAAGGGCCCGCGAAGGAGAACGCCGTCTGTCACTGCGTGATAATCATCCCCGCGCCGGTGGTGTCATTGCCCAGATCCACGGTCTTGATGTGCTGCAATGTCTGCGCATCGTACATCTCGATGTCGTAGCTTGCGCCATAGATATAGAGCATCTTGCCATCGCCCGACATGCCGAACTGGAAGCGCGTGCGGCAGGGGAATTCGGCTTTGTTCTTCACCAGATTGGTCGACAGATCAAAGTGCCAGAATTCGCACCGCTTGTTGCCCACCTTTTCCTGCGTAACCACGGTCCAGCCTTCTTTCATGTCGGCTGAAACCTGCAAACCGGCCATGCCGCCGCCCACCGGTGCAGGGCCAATCGGGCGGAAGGCGAAGGTCTTGGTCGCCAGATCGAAGCGGCCCACGCCGAAGATCTTGTTGCGGATATAGGGGTCTTGCGCGTTGAACAGCGAGACATATTCGTTCGGGTTGCGCAGCGTTTCCACGCCCCCGCCAAAACTTACCCCTTCAATGCCGGTCGCCTCGGGTTTGGAAAACTCCAGCCGGTCCTTCACTTTCAGATCGGCGGTGTCGATCACCAGCACTTTGTCGCGGATCAGGAACATCGTCTTGCCATCGGCGGACATCATGTAATTGCCGCGCCCGCTGCCATTGCGCACGTCTTCTTCGGGCACTTCCACCATGCGGACGACCGACTTCTTCTGAAGATCGATCACGCCAAACATTTGCGGACTGACGGTGTAGCGATCAGACAGCTTCTCGAACTTCTGCATCATCGTATAAAAGAATTTGCCGGTCGGATCCGGCACGCCGCCGTTAAAGCGATAGCGCGTGGTCGGCGTGTTCAGGCTGAACGAATTGATGACCTTCCTGGATTTCGTGTCGATCACTTCGATCCCGCTGGTGGTGATCGTCGTCACGTAAATCTTCGATTTGTCGTTCGACAAACGCATTGATGTGGGCAGTCCCGATGCCAGCGTCAGCCGGTCCTGCACTGCGCCTGTCGCCTCATCCACCACCAGCATCTTGTCGGGATACGAACCCATGAACAGCGTCGAAGCCTGCGCGGCGCTTGTTCCGGCAAGGAGGGCAGCAGCGATAAAAACACCGAGTTTCTTCATGGAAACGCTCTTCCGGTCAGGATGATCAGGGCAGAATGGATCGGGGGCAAAACATCACGGGAAGATGATGTCGAGGCTCCGCCAGTCCTTGGCCGCCGTGGCGCAATTGCTGGCCCAGTCGGGTGAATAGTTCACATGGTCGGGCACCTGGACCGGCCAGAAGCAGGTGACATAGCAATCGTAAATGTCGCGCTCTGCCGGTTGGCACAGGCCTGCCGTGCCGCCGCCTGCGTCCACTTCCCAACCGGGCGAGAACGAGATCGAGCAGCCCATCGGGGTGTGCATCGGCTTTTGCTGAAGCGCGATAACGTCTTCTTCGGTCGAGGAAATCGTTTCCTCGATCCGCTTGGCCTTCTTGTTCAGTGGTGTCAGGTGCTTCATGACAAGCCCTTTCGTGCAGCAAAGCGTTCAAGAAATTCGGGGTTGCGGGCAGCGACGGTGCCGTAGATTTTCAGGCACGCATCGGTCCATTCGCGGATCCAGTCGCAGTAATGCAGATTGGCGTGGCCGGTATCGCCATAGCGCACGAAAGCTTCGTGGTGGCATCCGCCCGCACACAGTGGCCGCGCCCAGCACGATGCACATTCGTACTTCGAACCAACATGGCCGCGCGTCAGAAAGTCGGTGCGCTTTTCCTTGTCCAGCCCGGTCGTCACATGGCCCAGTACATGGGTATCGGCATCGGTAAAGCGGTGGCAGGGCGAAAGATCGCCGGACGGGCTGACGCCGACAAGGCCGAGGCCAGCGCCACAAGGGTGCGACTTGTTGGTGCCCTGGATCAGTTCGCTGATGGTTTCGGACACGTTCGAAAAGCCGTGCATTTCCCCGCGTAGCGCGAATGCCAGCCACTCGGCGGCCAGTTCGTGAAAGGCGGAAACCACCGTGTCCATGCCATCGCTGTCGAGCGTATAGGTCTGCTCGCCCGAGTCCGTCACTGGCGCAAAGCCGACTTCGTGAAAGCCCAGATCATCCTTGAGGTGGCGATAGATGCGGATCACATCGGTCACGCCTTCGGTCAGGGTGACGCGCGCTGTGATCGCGCGGGTCTTGTGTCCGGCAATCAGCTTGCGCAGGCGCGGTTCCATCACCGCATAGGAACCCTTGCCGTTTTTATAGACGCGGCGCTTGTCCTGAAGATCGGGCGGGCCGTCCATCGAAACGGTGACGCCCACAGCATTGTCCGAAAGGAACTGGATGATCTCGTCTGTCAGCAGCGTGGCATTTGTCGTCAGGCTGTAGGTCATCCGCTTGGCTCTCGCGGCGGCGGCCTCGTTGGCATAAAGCACCACATCACGCAGAAGCTTGAAATTCATCAGCGTTTCACCGCCGAAGAACGTGATGTGCGGGCTTTCGCGGTCACCCGAACTGGTCAGCAGGAAATCGACCGAGGTCTTGGCGGTTTCCAGCGTCATGTATTTGGGCTTGCCCGCAGGCGTGGCGATCTTGTCCGCGCCAAATTCATAGCAATACGTGCAGGCCAGATTGCACTGGTTGGTGACGTTCAGCACCAGCGCCTGCAATGGATAGTCTTCGGGCGGGGCAGGCAGGGCCAACGGCGCTTCGCGGCTTTCATCCGATACGATGCCGCGAACGGCGCGCAACTCGCGGATCAGGTCTTCGGCATCGGCGCGCGAATAGTTCGCTTCGATCAGCGCCGCGACCATTTCGCCATAGGCCATTTCCTTCTGGCCGAGCAGCGCCATGACACTGGCTGCACCTTCATCAAGCGCGAAGATGGCCCCTGCCGAAGCAAGGTAGACAAACCCTTGGCCTTGAGCGTCGAACAGGTGGATGTCACCACGGCGGTATTTGGGGGAAAGGACGGTTGTCACTTGGCCACCTCCGGTTGATCCCAGCGTTTATAGGCAGGCACGGTCACGATCATGAACGACTTGGCGGTTAGCGGCTTGCCCAGCGCGTCCTTTTCGGACTTGGCGGTGGCCACGACCCAGACTTCGCCGTAATTGTTGCGGCCCCATTTGCGTTCGGGGTTCGGCCCGTCAATCGCCGGGGTAAACAGCGCGTTGTCGCTCAACTTGCCGACATAATTGACGTCGTCATCGTAATAGACGGTCTGGAATTCTTCCATTTTCCACGAAACGTCGACAGGACCAAGCGCCACGTCATCTACCGTGTAGGGCTTGCCATCAAGGCCGTTGTCGTAACCGATCGCATCAAATTGCGAATAGCCCGGCGTGTGCTTTTCGCTGCCGCCTAGCCGGGCGAGCGAGGTATCGGGCACGACTTTCAGGTAATCGACCTTCTTGTAGACCGGCAGACCAGCGGCCAGAACTGACCCGCCAAGGCCCACATCATGTGCGCCAATGGCGGCATCTGCTGCCACATCCACCGTCAGCACCGCTTCGGTCGGGCTGGCCGAGACGATCTTGCTGACGACCACGCCTTTGCCCAGATCGATGTCGGCAGGTTTGAGGCCTGCGGGGAATGCATCGCCGATCAGCTTGAGCGTGTTGCCCTTGCTTCCGGCCTTCAGGGCATAGGGCCATACGGCGGCGATGGTGGGCTCGGCAGCGGCGCGGGTCAGCTTTACGTCAAAGCCGAACTCCTTGTAATCGCCCCAGAACCAGCGGCCCTGCGCCGATTTGCGATCGGGCGCAAACCACATCGTCTCGCGCGTTTCATGATCTTCGGGCGCATCGGCGCGGCTGCCTTCGGGGCCGCTTGATGATGTGCCGCGCCATGAATAGCCGGTATAGACAAGGCCCTTGCCCTTGCGGGTCAGGGTGGTGCCATCCTTCAACGATTTCAGCGTGATGGACGTCGTGTAATCATCGTCTCCGGCAGCAGGGGTGACGATCATTTCGCCGGCATAAAGCCCCTTGCCCGGCAGCATGGCATTGACCAGCCACTTGCCGCCCAGCTTGGCCGATTGCACCCGTGCATCCCACTTTGCCCATTCCGGCGTGATCAGCGGCGCGGTCTTGTTCATGTATTCCAGCGCCACTTCCACCGGTAGCGGCTTCTTTCCACCTGCCGGGACCGCAGGCTGGGTGGGGTCTTCCACCGCACGGCGATATTGCGCGTCAGCCTGCGAATACATCGCTACATGCAGGTTGGTCAGCAAGCCCCATTCCGCCTTTGACCGTCGCCATGACAGCGGCTGCGCAAAAGCGTGGCACGATGCGCACGATTGGCGGATCGTCTCGTTGGGAATGTTGGTTTCGTTGATGTTGCGATGCTCGGTCAAGTACATCACCGGCTTGGATTCTTCAGGCGCAAGGCCGTGAGTGGTCGAAAGCGCGCGGATAACCGCCCTGGATTCCGCCGGGCTTATCGACAGGCCATTGAGCGCCACCATGCGCTTGATAACTTGCGCCCAACCTTCAGGCGTGGTGCGCACCCATGATATGCGCGAAAGGTTCCCCTTCGCATCTGCGGTGTGGCAGGTGCCGCACTTCTCGGAAACTATGGCAGACTTCACCGGGATGCCGGTTTCGGTTTCAACCGGGTTTGATTTGTCACGCGCTGCTTGGGCAAATACCAGCGACGCGGGCAGGGCAGCAAGCCCTGCAAACTGGACCAAACGGCTGCGCGTCAAGCGCTTGAGGCGACGGTCGGCGGTATCGCGGGTAACAGTCTCGGCCACGCTCATGGTCGCAATTTCCCCCTGAAGGTCTGGCCACGCCCCAAACGAGTCGAACATGGCCGTAGACCCAAGACTGGACAAGTGTCAAAAGTTGGTCAACGCCTTTGTTTGCCTGTGCAAAGAAAGCAGCGGTGACGCCTTTTTGACGAAGAATGCCCAAAGTTCGGGGGGAGCATCCCCCTGATACGGGCAGTCGACCATACGCACTTCGCGCAAGGTTAGCGCGCGGGTTGCTCTTCAGAGGTTTTGCCGCCGACCCGGTGCGGCCTGTCCAAGCGGTCAGCAAAAGCCCACAACAGCAGCATTGCAAGGATCGCAACCAGGGACGCGGTGCCACCGGCGATTTCACTGCGCAACCTTTTGCGTTCAATCGCATAGACACCCGGTTCTGCCGCATAAAAGCTGATGAGCGGGCCGGAATGTGCAATCACTCTGCCGTTATGGGTCACCCGCCAGATTGGAAAATCGGCCCTGCCCATCACCACATGCCCGGGCTGCGTTACGGTGATGCTGCTGCTGCGTGAAATGGGCGCAAAGGCATCAAGATCAGGGATGCGCTGTGTTCCGGTGATCCCGCTTTTGTCTATGCCACGGGGCAGATATTCAGGGGCATCGGGGCGCTTGCTGTCAACCAGGGCAATGTCCATTGGCGTGCGCAAGGTGGCCAAGGCGGCAACGCTGAATGAGGTAACCGGCAGGATCGCAACCGCAAGCGCAAGTTTCAGCAATGGCGTGAAGCGCGGTTTGAGAACGAGTGCGGTGACAGCGGTAAACTCGACCAGGCCAAGCAAGCGCCATGGGAACTGGACCTGCGCCAACAGGCTGATGTCCCATACGAAAGGAATGATCCCGATGGCCGCCGCAGCCGTAATGGCCGTGGCCATTCCCCAATAGCCGCGCATGGCCGCACCCAAAATCATCAGAGCCAGCGCAAATGCGGGTATCCCCAGCAAATAACCGGGATAAGGCCGGTTCCACGGGAACCACGTTGCCGGCTTATAATAATCGGACCAGAGCAAATCGGTGGATATTGCCCCTTGAAGCTGCATTGCGGGGACAAGATAGAAACCGGCCAGCCCGATGCCGAGCGCGCCTGCTGCAATGCCCGGTAACAGAACGCTCCGGTCCTTGATAAATCTCTTAATGCCAAAAGGTGCGATCAGGAAAACCGTGGCCAGCAATGCAACCGGAAGATGCGTGATCATCAGACCGGCATAGGCAAGTGCCAGGGCGCAGATGGATCGTGCGCCCCGCAAGTTGCTGATCGCCAGGAGGATCAGTGGCGGCCACATGAACGAGGCATATTCGGCCAAAGCGCCCCGCACGTAAAAGTCGTAGAGATGGTAAGGTGCAACCATGTAGGCGAGCGCACCCGGCACAGCATGCGGGGTTTGCGCCGCCAGCCAGCGATGCATTGCAAGGCCGGAAACGGCGCTGAACGCCATTGCCGCAATAACATTGGCTACGGTTGCGCTTATGCCCAGCGCGGCAACGCTGCCGGATACCCAATAGGCAAGTGGCGGATAAAAATAGAACGTCGGGCTGCCCAGGCCTTCGAAACTGTCAGGAAACCAGCGCGGATAAAATTCGCCGTTTTGAAAAGCATCCGCAAACTGGGTGGTCCAGATATAGTTGTAAACGCTGCTGTGCGATGCGCCATCGGCAAAGAACAGAGCGGGCAAATGAAGAACAAAGGCCAACAAGGCAATGGAAAGATGAGCCCTGTTGCTGTTCACATTGGTTCTCACTTCAACCCTGAAACTTCGCCATCAACCATAACGCGTTCCCCCCGTTGCGAAAGGGCCAATCAGCAGCGCGCCCACGGCACGGGCGATACGGTGCGGGTGCTATTGTCCGGCACAGAATTAGGAATTTCTTAACCAACAAAATTTAAGATTGGTTTCGAAAGGTGATGGGATCCTCGCGCGCCGCGTCAGGGTTCCAGCGCTTGGAATTTCGCGGCCACGACAGCCGGTTTTCGACACGGACAGGCAGAGAAATCAGTGCTTTCACCCGCCACTACCATGCAGCAATCGCCGATCGGATCGATGCGACTGCAGGGTGCTGTGGCCACCTTGGCCGTTTTCTATATTATTGGCCTGCGATTGCAGGTGGCAGCCGACGCTCCGCTATGGCTTGACGAAACATGGAGCGCGATGATCGCCACGCGGCCCGATTGGGCAGGATTTTGGCATGAGGCGTGGCTCGATTGTAATCCGCCGCTTTACTATGCGTTTTTGCGCGGTTGGGTGAGTGTTTTTGGCGACAGCAATATGATGCTGCGCCTGCCCAGCATTCTGTTTGTTCTGGCCGCAGCGGTGCTGCCGCTGTTGTGGCGTCCGCAGGGATTGCCCCGCGCTGCGGCAGGTGTGTGGGCGGGCCTGATCATGCTTTGGCCGCAAGGCCTGGCCCTGATGCTTGATGCGCGCGGCTACGGTCTGATGCTGCTGCTTTCAACCGCTTCAACGCTGGTATTGTGCAAGCTTTTGGAAGGCCTGACGCCAAGACTGGCGGCAGCATGGGTTGCGCTGGGCACAGCAATGTTCCTGACGCACTATTTTGCCGCCGCGCTGGTCCTTGCCCAGACCCTTGTCCTTGCACATCGTCACCGCTTCGGGTTGGCCAAAGTGTGGTCGGCCGCGCTGTTGGCGTTGCCCGGCCTGGCGTGGTTTGCCCATCATTTGCCCCGTCTGAAGGAATATGCGCGCCCGGAAGTGGTGTGGCAGCAAACGACAACGGCCGAAATGGCGTTGGATCACGCAAAGTATGTTCTGGGAGCGGTAAGCCCGGTTCTTTTCGGCGTTATCCTTGTGGTCCTGATTGCCGCAGTTGCACACCGTGGAAGCAAGGATGCAAAGCCAGTTGTGCCACGCAGTCTGGTTGTAGTGGCCGCCACAGCCGCCATCGGATTTGGCATTGCGGTACTGATCGGCGTGCTGCAGGCATCGCTCATCAACCGGTATCTGGTGCCCTTGGTGCCGCCAACGCTGTTGGGCCTTACGCTCATCTTTTACACAAGCGCACGACCGCATTTGTATAGTCTGATGGTGCTGGCAGTGTTTCTGCCGCCTGCTCTCAATGCCAGCCAAGCCAGCGCTGCCGCCGAGATGCGCGCCATTTATGGCTTTGAAAGAGCGAGCGACTTTGCTGGCCAAAGTCAGGCAGATCAGGTCGTTTTTCTGTGGGACCATCCTGCAGCCAAGATCCTTGACCGGAATTCGCTTGGGCAGATTGGTGCCTATTTCCTCAAGCGCCAAGGCCTTGCCATCCCGGTTAGCACGGTCATCGTACCCGAAAGCGCCGACGCCAACGTGGCGTTGCGCGAGGCCGCAACTGGCGCAAGACCGGCGGTGATCTGGCTTTACAACCGCACGGAACAGACATCTGCCCGGATGTATCCACCATCGTTTGCCAATGACCCTGCCTGGACTTGCCAGACCCGCGGAACAGATTCTGCGCTGAACCAGCAGTTGGGTGCGATTGCTTGCGTTAAACTGGAGAGAGACGGTGATTGAAAACCTGAAATTTCATGTCGCTGGCATGGAAACTGCCGCTCCCTTGGTATCTCTGGTTGTGCCGGTATTCAACGAGCGCGGCAGTGTCGGTCCGTTCGTGTCTGCGGTTGATGCAGCGATTGCGGCGAGTTGGTCGATTGACGAAATCACGCCTCGCTTTGAAATCGTGTTTGTCGATGATGGCAGCGCTGATGACACGCGCGAAACCGTACGCGCCATGTGCCGCACCGATCTGCGCATCAAACTGGTGTCGTTATCGCGCAATTTTGGCAAAGAGGCCGCATTGAGTGCAGGGTTGAAAGCGGCTTCCGGCGATGCCGTGATCCCGATGGATGTGGATCTGCAGGATCCGCCCGAACTTCTGCGGCCCATGATCGAGCGTTGGCGGGCAGGGGCGCAAGTCGTCAACGCCAAGCGCAGTGACCGCAGTGCAGACACTTTGTTCAAACGCTCCAGTTCCCGGTTTTTTTACAAGGCGATCAATTCGCTAGCCGAATATCCCATTGCCAGTGACGTCGGCGACTTCCGCCTGTTCGACCGTGTCGCAGTGGATGCCCTCAACCGCATGACAGAGCATTCTCGCTTTAACAAAGGCCTGTTTTCGTGGATCGGTTTCCGGACCGAAAGCATCGAATATACCCGTCCGTCGCGGTCGGTTGGTGACACCAAATGGAGCGTCTCCAAACTGCTGGCGCTGGCTCTTGATGGCATCGTGGCATCAACCACTTTTCCTTTGCGGATATGGACGGCACTGGGCGCTATCATATCGCTGTTTGCGTTTTTCTATGCGGCATTCCTGATCATTCATACGCTGGCTTATGGCGTGGATACGCCGGGTTATGCCTCGCTCATGGCTGCGGTGCTGTTTCTCGGCGGGCTTAACCTCCTCAGCCTTGGCCTGATGGGCGAATACATCGGCCGGATATCCAAACAGGTGCGCGGCCGCCCGCTGTACATTGTGGCCGATACGGAAGGATTTTGAGATGGAGGCCGTCGCTTATCATTCGCTGCGCGATTTGCAGGACCGGCATTGGTGGTTCGTAGGCCGCCGCAAGATCATTTCGGAACTGATCCGCAGGCTGGTTGCCCTGCCAAAGCGCGCCCGTATTCTTGAGGCCGGTTGTGGTTATGGCGGGAACCTTGCCATGTTGGGCCGGTTTGGCGATCTGGATGCCTTTGAATATGAAGACGAGGCGCGGTCCTATGCCTCTGCGCTGCTGAACAAGCCTGTTGCACCCGGATTTCTGCCAGACAACATCGGCTTTGCAGGCGAAACCTTTGATCTGGTGGCGATGCTGGACGTGCTGGAGCACATTGACGACGCTGTAGGGTCGTTGCGGGCCTTGCGCGAACGGTTGTGCCAAGGGGGTTCGATCCTGATCACCGTACCGGCAGTGCCATGGCTGTGGTCCGAACACGACGAAATCCACCATCATAAGCGCCGCTACACCAAGGCGGGCCTCAAGAAGGTACTGTGCGAAGCCGGTTTTGAAGTGGGTGATGTCAGCTATTTCAACACGTTGCTCTTTCCGCTAGCGCTGGCCCAGCGGCTGGTGTCGCGCTTTTCGGGCAGAAAGCTGGCGGCAGATGCGATGCCCAATCGCTTTGTCAACGGAGTGCTGGAGCGCGTGTTTGCCTTTGAAAACCGCCTGGCCGGACGGATCAATTTGCCAATCGGCCTGTCGCTCTATGCCATTGCGCGCCGCGCCTAGCCTGGGCCTGATCCGGCAACTTGTGTCGTTTGGCGCGGTTGGCGCGTGCGCAACGCTGGCGCACGTCGCGCTGGCCTGGGTCTTGATCGACCGGGCGCAATTGAACCCCTATCTGGCAAACCTTCTGGGCACTTGCGCGGCTTTTGCCGTATCATTCTTTGGCAATGCCGGATTGACGTTCCGCACAGACCGCCTGCTGGTTGATTGCGCGCAGCGGTATGTCTTTGTTTCTGCAACCAGTTTCCTGATGACCAGCGGCATTCTGGCAGTTGTCGAAATGAACGCATTGCCAACCTATGTTTACGTGATCGTGGTTCTGGGCACCGTGCCGCCAGCCACGTTTTTGCTGGCAAAACTGTGGGCTTTCAAGCCGCTGCCCGATCAATCCGGGCCGTCATAACCAGATCACCTGCGCTAGTGCTTACATGTAGGAATCTACAGAAGGCACGTCTTCGGCCGGAGCGGTTTCATCCCAGGGGAATTTGGCTCCCCAAGGTGGCACGCCAAAGCTGATCCAGACGGCGACGGCCACCGCGATGGCAGCGACGCCCGCAGCTTTGGCCCACGATGCCAGCACCGGCTGTGCCACAGGGCTTGCAAAGGTCCTGCGCCCGCTGATCATGGGCGTGACAAGATCATTCTTGCGCACGATGCGATAGAACACGATCGCCGCAACATGCAGGATGATAAGGGCTGCGAGCACATTGAATACGATGCCGTGCGCCTCGCTTGCCGCTGTTGCGGTGTCCCATGAAACGAGGTGGTTGAGCGGTCCGGAATCGACCGCATCGGTATCTTGCGCAAACAGCCCGAGGCTGACTTGCGCAGTGAGCAGAGCCAGAAGCGCAACGACGCTGAGCGCGCCTAGCGGATTATGCCCGACAACCGGATTGGCGTTATCCGGCGCTGATTTGAGATAGCGGGCTATGGCCTTTGGCCCTGCCACAAAGCGGCTGAAGCGGGCCGTTCCGCTGCCGACAACTCCCCACACCAGCCGGAATGTCACCAGCCCCAGCATGGTCAGACCCAGCGTGAAGTGCAGGTCCATTTGCCGTGTCTCTGCGGTCCACCACAAAGCCGGCAACAGCGCTACAAAGCTCCAGTGCACGATGCGCACCGGAGCGTCCCAAACCACCAATTTTGCAGCTGCCATCACGGTCCGCACCCTATCAGTCAAGGCTGCCGGGTTTAATCCTTGGGCTTGCGGAAGTTGTCATGGCAACCCTTGCAAGACCCGCCGACTGTGCCCGCAGCGGCCTTGATCTTGACCATATCACCCGTTGCTGCGGCGGCCTGCAGCCCTGCAGTTGCTGTTACCAAACGGTCGGTTGCGGCCTTGAACTCCACCGGCTTTTCCCAGATGGCGGGAAGGGCCTCGGTCTTTACGCCAGCGCCTGGGCCGGTTCCTTTGGGGAAATGTCCGCCGACTTTCTTGGCAGATTGTGCAAGTACCGCAGAGTTTGCTTTGATTGTGGCAAGGTTGGCAGACGGCTTTTTGAATTCGTCAAAGATACCTTTCATCGCCTTGCCCATGGCTTCGAAGTTTTGATGACGCTGCTTGAACGCGGGGTTGGGGTTAGCTGCAAATGCGCTTATCGCAGGCACAACCATCAGCGAGGCGGCGATTACATAAAGCTTTTTCATTATTCAAAACTCCAGACGAGCTTATCGAATATCATTTGTCGGTTGCCGGAAACTCGCGTTTCAGCACTCCGCCTGATGTTTACGGTGACTATGGCGAAATCATCCCGATTGGCAAGCCTGCAGCGCCGCCCTTTTGGTTCGGCCCTGACTCTAAAGCAGCAGTAGCGCAAAGGCGAGCGAGGCAGCAAAGCTGACCACCGTTGCGACGATCACCGGCAAGACCGATTTCATGCCGGTTTCCATCAGCAGATCAAGGCGGCTGCGCATGGCCGTGGCGATCACCGCGACAAGCAACAGCCCCTTTGACGCGCTGAGCGCCGTATCGCGTAGTGGGGTGGGTACCACGGCCAGAGAATTTAGCAGGACAACCGCAAAGAACGCGGTGATGAACCACGGCAAGGCAAGACGTTTCCACGCAGGGCGGTTGGCGGCGTCTTCGGCGTTGCCGATGGCAAGGCCGGTGATGATGACGATGGGGGCGAGCAATGCTACACGGGATAGCTTCACAATCGTGGCATAGCTTCCGGCAGGCTCGGAAAAGGCATAGCCCCCGCCGATGGCCTGCGCCACATCGTGGATCGATGCGCCGATCAGAAAGCCGGCTTGGCTGTCGGTCAGCCCGAGGTCTTCGGCCAAAATCGGATAGACCGACATCGCCAGCGCGCTGGCCATGGATACCACGACCAGCGTGATGGCGAACTGCGATTGGTTGAGCCGTTCCTTGCCGATGATTCCATAAAGCGCCATTGCCGCGCTGGCCCCGCAAATGGCGGTGGCCCCGCCCGCCAATATGCCGACATATCCGGACTGTCCGGCAAGGCGAGCCGCGATAATGCCCGCAAAGAACGTCACGCCCATAACCACGATCAGAGCGCCGAACGGGGCAGCCCCCAGCGAGCCGATCTGGCCGAAGGTCACCTGCATGCCCAGCAGCACAACGCCAAACCTCAAACAAGTGCGCGAGGCGAAGTCCAAACCCTTGTGGCTGTACGGATCACGCGCGACGAAGCTGAGCGACAGCCCGATCAACAGGCCGAGCAGGATGATCGGGAAGTGGTAATGTTCTGATAGCCACGCCGCCGCCGCAGCCGCGATCGCGCAAATCGCAAGGCCGTGGAACACCGTATCGCGGGGTTCCGGTTCAGCGGCTTTGTGTTCGGCAAGATGGATCTCGCCAAACAGGTCTGCCGCCGATGGCAGGCTTGCCCAATCGATCTCCTGCCTGCCGTCACCTTGGCCCGCCACCATTCTCTCCTATTTTCTGTCCTACGGTGTCATATGCCTCTTTCATTACGCGCGAGGTTGGGTAATGTGCAAGCAGGAAGCGCAGGCGACGCTTTGCAAGACCGGAGAGAATGCATGAATGCTGGCGGCGGGCAGAAGATCGCGCGGGGCACCGCGATAGCATTGGTGACGCTGCTGTTTCTTGGCAATGCGCTCAATTATGTCGACCGGCAGGTGCTGGCGCTGTTGAAACCCACGCTTGAGGCCGAATTCGGCTGGAGCGATGCCGATTACGCGCATCTTGGCTCCTCGTTCCAGATTGCCGCTGCGGGCACCTTGCTGTTCGTCGGCTGGTTTGTTGACCGGCTGGGCGTGCGCGTTGCTTATGCCATTGCGGTAACGGTGTGGAGCGCGGCGGGCATGGCCCATGCGCTGGCGCAAACCGTGCAGCAATTCGTTGCCGCGCGGATCGTGCTGGCGGCGGGTGAATCGGTCAGCACGCCTGCGGGGCTTAAAGCGGCGGCGATGTATCTGCCTGTGAAAGAACGCAATTTTGCCATCGGCTTGATCAACACCGCGCCCAATATCGGCGCAATCCTCACCCCGCTGCTGATCCCGCCCTTTGCGCTGGCCTTCGGCTGGCAGGCGGCCTTCTGGGTTACCGGTGCGCTGGGCTTTATCTGGCTGGCAGGCTGGTGGTTTGGCACCCGCAACCTCAAGCCGCTGGGCGATATGCCCGAACGCGCGCGGGTGCCGTGGGGCGTGTTGTTGTCCGATCGCAAGACGTGGACGGTGATCGGCGCAAAGTTCTGCATCGATGCGGTGTGGTGGTTCGTGCTGTTCTGGATGCCCGATTTCTTCAACCGCCAGTTCGGCATGTCGCAAGGCGCGCTCGGCTGGCCCATCGCCATCATCTTCACGCTGGCGGCCATGGGCGCGCTGACATCGGGCGGGCTTTACCCGATCCTGCTGTCACGCGGGCGCACTGTGAACGCCGCGCGCAAAACATCGATGCTTTTCTATGCGCTGGTCGT
>JADYXV010000192.1 GCA_020853995.1 Novosphingobium sp. | reverse complement strand
GCGGTGGCCATCATCAGCAGGAAGATGGTGACGCCGAGCAGCCAGATCATTTCACGCGGCGCTTTGTACGACGAGTAGAAAAAGCCGCGGAAGATGTGCAGATATACCACGACAAAGAACGCCGAGGCGCCGTTGGCGTGCGCATAGCGCATCATCCAGCCCCAGTTCACATCCCGCATGATATGTTCGACAGAATCGAACGCCACGCCGGCGTTTGCGGCATAATGCATCGCCAGGACGACGCCGGTGACGATTTGCAGCACCAGACAGAACCCGGCGAGTACGCCGAAGTTCCACATGTAGTTCAGGTTGCGGGGAACCGGATAACCGGCACCCACTGCGTTGTATACAAAGCGGGGCAGGGGCAGCTTTTCGTCAAGCCACTGCGTCAGGCCATTGCCTGGCTTGTATTCGTTCGCCCAGGGAAAGCTCATAAGTCCTGTCCTCAGCCGATCTTCACGACAGTGTCGGAGATGAATGAATACTCTGGCACCTCAAGATTCTTGGGTGCCGGGCCTTTGCGGATGCGTCCGGCGGTGTCGTAGTGCGAACCGTGGCATGGGCAGAAATACCCGCCAAATTCGCCCTTCACTTCGCCTTCGCCAGCGCCCAGCGGCACGCAGCCGAGGTGCGTACAAACGCCCATCGTGATAAGCCAGTTGGTCTTGCCGGCCTTGGTGCGTTCTTCCAGCGTCTGCGGATCGCGCAGCGAAGTTGCATCAACCTGATCGGCAGAAGCGATTTCTTCCGGTTTCAGATTACGGATGAACACTGGCTGCTTGCGGAAGACAGCCTTGATCGCCTGGCCCGTCTGGATCGCCGAAATGTCGATCTCTGTCGAGCTTTGCGCCAAGACGTCCGCCGATGGCGCCATCTGACTTACCAACGGGAGAATGACGGCAGCGCCGCCAACACCCGCAAAACTCACCGCCGCGATATTGATAAAATCGCGTCGGCGCACGCCCTCTCCGGTTACGCCCAGAGTGTCGATGCTCGCCTCATCAGCCATTGAAATTCCCTGCCTGCTGCCGCCGCGCACGCGGATCGCGCGCGGTCCAACTTGCCCACTGGATAAAAATCGAGAAAACCCGTGAAGGCGTGCCCGATCCGCACGAAGGCATGGCACGCGCAATTGCATCGTGCCAGCCCCCACTTGGCAGGCCTGATAGACGCAAAGCCCCAGCTTTGCCAACAGGCATTTTGGTGTGGGAAAAGGCGCCGATAGCCGAGTCTATATACGGACTTTCAGGCGTGAGCGCCGGATCATTCAAATCCGCTAAAAACCGGCTCCGTCGGGCCATTTGGGACCGGCAAGGCCCATGACTTTGAACAGGGCGCCCATTTGCCGTTCATCGACCAGCCGGTCACGTGCTGCGTAGACAGCCTCGGCGTGGGACGGTGCGAAGGCGGCAAGCGCATCTGCGCGCGCATCGATTCCCAGTGAGCGCAGCCAGTTGCCTTGGTCAACTGTGCCAAGCCAGCGCACATCGCGTGATTGTGCGATTGCCGAAAGTACCGAAAAATCAACGTGCGCCGTAAGGTCAGCCTCTCCCGGGGCG
The DNA here is from genome assembly GCA_020853995.1 of Novosphingobium sp. GTDB lineage: Bacteria > Pseudomonadota > Alphaproteobacteria > Sphingomonadales > Sphingomonadaceae > Novosphingobium. The sequence continues at coordinate 15,111 of JADYXV010000192.1, read as the reverse complement.
GCAAAGGGATCAACCTTGCGGTGGTCCCGCACTGCTTGCAACGATGAGCCATAGGCCGGTTGCGTATAGCCATAATCGATGAACAGGGCCGCACCGCCTTGGGCTGTCAATCGTCCGGAGACTTCATACAGTATGGCAGCCGATGCCGGGGATGTTTCCAGAATCGCCCCATCGGCGGCATCACGCAAGGCGAGGGGGACCGCATTGTCCATGAGTTGTGAACCCGCGATGGGCACGAGGCGATCCTGATCAAGGCCGACCATGCGTTCGCGCCAGCCTTCGCCAGTGCGGACCATCTGACGGATAGGCAGGGCATCAAGAAATTCGTTCGCTACGATCAGGAGAGGTCCGTCAGTCGGCAATGTCGACAAGTCGGCGTGCCACCGAGCCTGGGGATGAAGTTCAAGCTGAAGCGCTTTGAGTGCTGTGCTGGTTTCAACGAAATGGACAACAGGGATAAGGCCATAGCGTTTGGCAGCACCCATTGCATCGCGCGCCAGAGTGCCACGGCCGGGGCCAAGTTCCACGTAATGGACCGGAGCGGGGCGGCCGGCGCGTATCCACATGTCGGCAAGCCACAGCCCGATCAATTCACCGAACATCTGGCTGATTTCAGGCGCTGTGATGAAATCACCCGCAGTCCCCAGGGGATCACGGCTGTTGTAATAATGCGCGTTTGATTCGGCCATGTAATGCGAGATGCTGATCGGTCCGGTATTGGTGATCAGCCGCGTGAATGTATCAAGCAACGTCGCGCTCATGCAGGAGCGGCTCCTGTGGCAGAAACGGGCTTGCTGATCAGCCCGCGGATCAGGAAGAACAAGCCCACGGCCATCATTGGAACCGTCAGCCATTGACCCATCGAGAAGCCGGTGCGCATGGCGAAGTCCTGCAGCTGCGAGTCAGACTCGCGATAAAATTCCACGGTGAACCGGGCGAGGGCATAACCGAAGGTGAAGGTGCCGACGAGCAGGCCCGTGCGCCAGCGCGCCTTTGTGCGCCAGAACATGAAAAGCAGCACGATGGCCAGCACAAGCCCTTCAAGCGCGGCTTCGTAAAGCTGGCTGGGATGGCGCGCCACAGGCCCGCCGCCGGGAAAGATCATGGCCCAGGCCACGCCGGAACCGGCTTCGCGGCCCCACAATTCACCGTTCATGAAGTTTGCAAGGCGGCCGAACAGCAGGCCGAACGGCACGCAAACCGATATGTAATCACACACCCGCACGAAGTTCAGTCCGGCCCGCCACGAGACCCATGCGATGGCGAGCACCACGCCGAGCAGGCCACCGTGGAAGCTCATCCCGCCTTCCCACAGCTTGATCAGGTTTTGCGGTTCGGTCAGCAGTTCGGGGGCATAGAACATGGCATAGCCAAGGCGTCCGCCAAGGATGATGCCAAGCGTTGCGTAGAAAAACAGATCATCGGCGTGGCGTTGCGCGATAGGCGCGCCGGGCTGGCTGATCATCTTGGACAATTGCCAATAGCCCAGAATGATCCCGGCCAGATAAGCCAGCGAATACCATTTCAGCGCGAAGAATCCCAAGTCCAGTGCGATGGGCGAAACACCCAGATCTTCCCAGCGAATCGGCCCTGAAACCGCCCCTGTTGCAGCCGCTGCGGACGTGGACGCTACGGCAAGCGCGGTTGCTGTTGACAGTAGTGACAGCAAGAGGCGAACTCCCTACAAACTTGGAAACGGGCCGATTTCCCTGATGCAAAATGCGGCCTTTGCGGTATCGTATTGGCACAGGGCGAAGGCTACACGCAAACCCGAAAAGGCGCACAAATGATGTGTCCGGGGGTTGGGAGAATATAAGGACGCCATGAAGACCGAGCTTGACCTTGCAATGGATCGCACATTCACCGCGCTGACTGCCGAAGGCGGGATGTTCCAAACCGTTATGGTACAGCGGTTTGGCCAGGATGTGCCGATGATTGCAGCCGCCCCGCCGCACCTGCCCGCGTACTTTGCCTATTTCTGCGCAACGCATGGCGACAAGACGTTTATTGTCGATGGCGAAATGCGCCTGAGCTTTGCCGATGTTTACAAGGCGGCACGCCATGTGGCTGGCGGTCTGGTCGAAGGGCATGGCGTGCAGAAAGGTGATCGGATCGCGATTGCCGCGCGCAATTCAGCCAACTGGGTGATCGCCTATATGGCGGTGCTGATGGCTGGCGGGTGCGCCACGTTGCTCAATGGCTGGTGGTCGGGTGAGGAACTGGCAGGCGGCATCGATCTTGTCGAATGCCGGCTTGTCATTGCAGATGGTGCGCGGGCGCAGCGGCTTGAGGGTCATGATCATGGCGCAGCGCTGCTGATGATGCAGCATGATTGCAGCTACGAGCAAGGCCTGGCCGCGCTGCTTGCCCAAGGTGGAGGCATGGCGACAATCCTGCCAACGCTGACCGGCGAGGATCTGGCGACGGTTTTGTTCACATCGGGCTCTACCGGCGTGGCCAAGGGTGCCTATTCGGACCATCGCGGTGTAGTGCAGGGGACGATGAATTATGCGGTGCAATCGGTCGCTGCGCTCGCCATTCTGAACGCGAAGGGGCAAGGGCCTGCGCCTGATGTGCAGCCGACCACGCTGGTCAATGTGCCGCTATTCCATGTGACAGGCGAGGTGCCGGTATTCCTGCAATCGTTCGCGCTGGGCCGCAAACTGGTGCTGATGGCCAAGTGGGACGTGGTTGAAGCCATGCGTCTGATTGAACGCGAAAAGGCAACATACTTTGTCGGCGTTCCGTTGATGAGCTTCGAGATTGCCACGCATCCTGATCGGGAAAAGTACGATCTTTCAACGTGTGTGTCGTTTGCTGCAGGGGGCGCTCCGCGTCCGGTTGAGCATGTCGAGCGTATCCGCAAGGCCATGCCCCATGCATTTCCGCTGCTTGGCTATGGCCTGACGGAAACCAATGGCGTTGGCTGTGGCAATCTCAACGAAAACTATCTGGCCAAGCCGGGCAGCACGGGCACCGCATCGCGTCCGCTGGTGGAACTTGCGATTCTTGATGATGCGGGCACTGCCTTGCCGCAAGGTGCGGTGGGTGAAGTGGGGATCCGTTCGGTCGCCAATTTCCTCGGGTATTGGGGCAACGAACAGGCAACGCGTGAAGCCGTTACGGCCGATGGATATTTCCGCACGGGTGATCTGGGCTACCTTGATCCGGAAGGCTACCTGTTCATCGTTGATCGCAAGAAGGACGTCATCATTCGCGGTGGCGAAAACATCAGCTGCATCGAAGTTGAAAATGCCATGTACGCCCATCCATGTATCGCCGAAGTCAGCGTTTTCGGACTTCCGGATGAGAAGTTCGGTGAAGTTCCTGCGGCGGTCTATCTGGCCAAGGAGGATTGCTCTGCCACCGAAGATGAACTGCGCGCCTTTTTGAAGGAGCATATCGCACCGTTCAATATCCCGGTGCGCTTCTGGGAAGTCCACGAAGCCTTGCCAAGGTTGGGCACAGAAAAGGTGGATAAGCGGTCCTTGCGTGAAACCTACACCAAAGAATGGCTTGGAGAACGGCCGAATACGCCTGCGTGAGGCCGGTTGTTATTGGACGGTAAACCATGAATGGTTAAAGGGGAGGCATGATGCTTCCCCGGATCGCCAATCAACGCACCATTATTGATCGCCGTGCACTCGCGGATGCGATTGCGGCGACTTTTGCCGAACAGGGCGACAAGTCGCGCCCGGCGGTGGTTGAATTGCTGCGTCAATCGCTTGAATCAGGCCGCGCTGAAATTGCCCGGCGGCTGGAAGCACGGCCTTCAGGCGGCAGTGAATGTGCGCAGGCGCAGGCATTCCTGATCGACCAGCTGGTGCGTGTGATCTACGATCATATCGTCGGACGGGTTTACCGCGCGAGCAATCGTTCCACCGGTGAGCGGATCGCGGTGGTGGCCGTGGGCGGATACGGGCGCGGCGAAATGGCGCCGCATTCGGATGTCGACATTGCCTTTGTCACTCCGATCAAGCCGACATCGTGGTGCGAGCAAGTGATTGAAGCGATGCTTTATTACTTGTGGGATCTTGGTCTTAAAGTCGGCCAGTCAAGCCGTTCGCTTGATGAAGTGGTGCGCATGGCCAAAAGCGATCTGACCATCCGGACCGCCTTGCTGGAAGGCCGGTACGTCTGGGGTGACCGCGAACTTTACGAGGAAGCATCGGCACGGTTCTGGGCCGAGGTTGTCACCGGCACAGAAAAGCAATTCGTTGCCGAGAAGCTGGAAGAGAGAAATGCGCGCCACAAGAAGCTGGGTGACAGCCGCTATGTGGTGGAACCCAATGTCAAAGAAGGCAAAGGCGGCTTGCGCGATCTCCATGCGCTGTACTGGATGGGGAAATACATCCACAAAGTGCGTGATGCCTCCGAGCTGGTCGATGTCGGCCTGCTGACGGCTGAGGAATATCGCGCGTTCCGGCGGGCCGAGAACTTTTTCTGGGCCGTGCGTTGCCATCTGCACACCATCACCAATCGTGCCGAAGACCGTCTGACGTTCGATTTGCAGCGCGAGGTTGCGATGCGGATGAACTTTGCCGATCGCCCCGGCAAAAGCGCGGTTGAGCGGTTCATGCAGTACTTCTTCCTGCAAGCAAAGCAGGTGGGATCGCTAACCGGTGTGTTTCTGGCGCAACTGGACGAGCAGTTCGCCGGGCAAAAGCGCGGCTTTTTTGCCGCCTTGCGCAAGCGGCGGCGCAAGAAGGTGGGGCCCTTCCTCATCGACAATGGCAAACTGGCGGTGCCTTCGGACGGGACTTTCCAGGAAGACCCCGTTCGGTTGGTTGAACTGTTTGCCTGCGCTGCATCCGAGCAAGTGGAGATCCACCCTGAAACAATGCGGATTGCGCGGCGCGATGCAGCGCTGATCGATGCTGCGGTGCGCAAGAATCCTCGCGCCAATGCCCTGTTTCTCGAAACACTCGCCAGCCGCAACGATCCCGAGACCGTGCTGCGCTGGATGAACGAAGCCGGTGTGTTCGGGCGGTTCGTGCCTGATTTCGGGCGCGTCATCGCGCAAATGCAATTCGACATGTACCACCACTATACGGTGGACGAACATACCATCCGCGCCATCGGACTGCTTGCCCAGATTGAAAAGGGCGAGGCCAAGCTGGATCATCCCTTGGCCAGCGAAGTCGTGTCGAAAGTGGCCTCTCGCCGCGTGCTTTATGTTGCCACGCTGCTGCATGACATCGCCAAAGGGCGGCGCGGCGATCATTCTGCGCTCGGTGCAGATGTGGCGATGAAGTTATGCCCGCGCCTTGGCATGTCTGCGGCAGAGACCGAACTGGTCGCATGGCTGGTGCGCTGGCACTTGTTGATGAGCGCAACCTCATTCAAGCGCGATCTTGCCGATTACAAGACCATCGCCGACTTTGTGAACACGGTGCAAAGCCAGGAGCGCCTGCGTCTGCTGCTGATCCTGACCATCGTGGATATCCGCGCGGTGGGGCCGGGTGTCTGGAACTCATGGAAGCGACAATTGCTGGGCGACCTGTTTGTTTCGGCCGAAGAAATGCTGCGTCTGGGCCACAAGACCCATGGCCGTGCCGAACGCATCATTGCCAAGAAGAAGGCGGTTGGCGCGCTGCTGAAGGAGCGTGACGCGCTGATCGGCACCGTTGGCAAACAATTGGGCGATGCCTATTGGATTGCCGAGCCTGAGGACATCATCGCGCTGAATTTGCAGCAGATGGACACCGCTTTGGGTGAGCCGCTGTCGGTTGAGGCGCATTGGTATCCGGCGCGCGGGGCGACGCTGGTTACGGTGCTGGCAGCAGATCATCCCGGCCTGTTCTATCGCAGTGCCGGGGGCATTCATCTGGCTGGCGGCAACATTATCGATGCGCGCATTCACACTGCGCGCAATGGCACAGCGGTTGACAATTTCCTTGTGCAAGACCCGTTGGGCCGGCCATTGAACGAGGCAAGCCAGATTGCGCGGCTGAAAAATGCCATCGCGGACGCGCTGGCCAACCGCGTCAAACTCCAGCCGCAACTGGCGGCGCGCCCGCTGGCCCGCCCGCGCGCCGATGCCTTCGATGTGCGCCCGATCGTGATCTTTGATAACAAGGCGTCCAATCGCTTTACCGTCATCGAGGTTGGCGCGCGTGACCGTCCGGCCTTGCTGAGCACGCTTGCACGGACGTTGTTCGAAGCGCGGCTGGTTGTCCATTCAGCGCATATCGCCACTTATGGCGAACGCGCGGTGGACACGTTCTATGTCACGGACGTGCTTGGTGAAAAGATCGACAGCGATACGCGTATGAAAACGATCGAGAAGAAGCTGCTTGAGGCAGCGGAGGAGCGCAAGGTCAAAGCCGCCGCCTGATTGATCACGCAGGATTTTGCACGGCAGCGAACTGGTCATAGGCTTCAACCGCTTGGGCCGCGTACATCAGGCTCGGCCCTGCACCCATGTAAAGTGCCATGCCCATCGTTTCCATAATCTCGTCTCGTGCTGCGCCGTGGCTGAGCGCGGCCTTGGTGTGGAACGCAATGCAACCGTCACAACGAATGGCGACGGATATGGCCAATGCAATCAGTTCCTTGGTCTTGGCATCAAGCGCACCGGGCTTTGTCGCTGCCTGCGCCATCGCGGAAAACGCCTTCATCACTTCGGGCGTGCCGAGGCGTACTTCCTTGATTGCACCGGTTAGGTCGCTTGCCATCTGCGGCCAATCTTTGTTCATGACGTCTGCTTTCCTGATGTGAGATGCGTTATCTGGCGGGCAACCAGCCAACTTGCCGGTATCGAGAGTACGAAGCCGATGGCTGCGGCGATGATGATGGGGCGGCTGCCAGTCATACCCGCTGCCAGAACGCCGGTAATCCCGACGCCCATGAGCGTTGTGGCGATGACAGAGTGCAGGATCATCATCATGCGGAACATAGGCAATCGACCTTCGGGGAACCGGCGGGGTAACAATCCCTACCTTGGCCGCTGACGATATGGATTGATGCGCATCAAATAGGCAAACGGGGCTCGCAACGGGGCTGCGCATACCCTATCTTCTCCGGTGATGAGCGAAGCTGAATATCTTGGCGGCAGGTTTCTGCTGGCCATGCCCGGAATGGGTGATCCGCGGTTTGACCATGCGGTAATCGCCATGTGTGTGCATGATGAGCATGGCGCGCTGGGGATTGGTGTGGGCCAGGTGCGCGACGGCATTACGCTGCACGGGCTGCTGGAGGACATCGGGATAGATCCCGGCGTTGCGCCTGATGTTCCCGTGCTCCATGGTGGTCCGGTTGAAATGGCGCGCGGGTTTGTGCTGCACACCAATGACTGGGGCGGCGAGGGTAGTGTAACCGTTGATCCGCTGTGCCAGCTTTCAGCATCGCTTGATGTGCTGCGCGCGATTGCCGAGGGGCGTGGCCCTTCGAAGTATCTGGTCGCCTTGGGCTATGCCGGTTGGGGTGCAGGCCAGCTTGAGGGCGAGATGCGGCATCATGGCTGGTACGCCGCCAAGGGGCGGGCTGAAGTGCTGTTCGAAACGCCCACCGGGCGGCGCTGGACCACAGCATGGAAGCGCGAGGGGATCGACCCCTCGCACCTTGTGGCCCAGACCGGCCGAGCCTAGGTCCTGCCTTAGGCTTCTGCTGCTTTGCTGTTGAGCTGGATGTAGTTTTCCAGCCCCATGCGTTCGATCATGTCGAACTGCTTTTCGATCACATCGACATGCTCTTCCTCGCTTTCGAGGATCTTCTGGAACAAATCACGGCTGACAAAGTCGCGCACGGTTTCGCAATGGGCGATGGCATCGCGGAGCAGCGGCAAGGCGTCCATTTCCAGCGCAAGATCGGCTTTCAGGATTTCTTCAACCGATTCACCCACGCGCAGGCGGCCCAAAGCCTGGAAGTTTGGCAGGCCATCCAGAAACAGGATGCGGTCCGCCAGAAGATCGGCGTGCTTCATTTCATCAATGGATTCGTGGCGTTCGTATTCCGCCAGTTTCTTGACGCCCCAGTTGTCGAGCATGCGGTAATGCAGCCAGTACTGGTTGATTGCCGTCAACTCGTTCAGGAGGGCTTTGTTCAGGAACTCGATAACCGTGGCATCGCCCTTCATGGCGCTGATCCCTTTTTGTAATTGTCGGGGGTATCTAAGTCGAAGGGCTGGTCCGGCAAAGCGCGAACGACTCGCACCATACAGAAATAATTGTCAGCAATATTCAGTTACATACGTCTGCGCGCTCATCGGAAATTACGGCTTCGGCATCTTCAAGGCATTGGCGGCACTGTGGCCGAAATCCGAGCCTGCCATAGATATCCTCGGCTCCGCCGGCGTGGCAGCGTGCAGTCGCGCGGATGTCTTTTTCACGAATGGCATTGCAGATGCAGATGAACATTGCCGTCGTCCCAAATCAGAGCTTGTTGCCAATGACTCGCAGTAATAATGCGATGCGTTCGCAATAGCAAGTGCAGATTTAGCAGCGTGAAAATGATGCTTTGGTACGTCCTGTTGCATCCCTGCCGGATCGCTCCTAGATTAGGCACACATCAAGAGTTGGGGTGACGCTCCAACGCCAACCTGCCGTTCCGGGCAAGGTGGCGCTTGAACCGGGTAACCGGTGAAAGGATGTGGCCGATCGGGCAACGAAACGGACACAGGCATTGAGCGTCTTCCTGCCAGGATTGAACAGAAAGACGCTGCACAGTGCCGATCAGGATTGCCGACAATCTTCCCGCCCGCCGCACTCTCGAAGCCGAGGGTGTGATCGTGATGAGCGAAACCGAAGCGGCGCGACAGGATATCCGCCCGATCCGTATCGCGTTGCTCAATCTGATGCCTGACAAGATCACCACCGAAACGCAGATCGCGCGTCTGCTGGGCGCAACACCGTTACAGGTGGATCTGGAACTGGTGCGAATTTCCGATCATGTCAGCAAGACCACGTCTGCGGGCCACATCGCATCGTTCTATAGCCCTTGGGAGGACGTGAAGGCCGAGAAGTTTGACGGGCTGATCATCACCGGTGCGCCGGTTGAGACGATGGCGTTTGAAGACGTGACGTATTGGGACGAGCTTCGCCGGATTTTCGACTGGTCGCAAAGCCACGTCCACCGCACGTTGACGGTGTGCTGGGGAGCAATGGCGGCGCTGCACCACTTCCACTGCGTGGAAAAGCATAACCTTGTGACCAAGGCATCAGGTGTATTTCGCCACCAGAACAACGCTCCATCCAATCCGTGGGTGCGCGGACTGCCCGATGTATTCGACGTGCCCGTTTCACGTTGGGCCGAAGTGCGCCGCGAAGACCTGCCGGAGGGCAGGGGCCTCAGTGTTCTGGCCGAAAGTCCGGAAACAGGCCTTTGTCTGATCGACGACCCCGCGCAACGCATGCTGCACATGTTCAATCATCTGGAATATGACACGCTGACGCTGGCCGGTGAATATGCGCGCGACGCTGCCGGCTATATGCCGAGGCACTATTTCCCCGGAGATGACCCCCAGGCGCAGCCGGTCAATTCATGGCGCGGTCACGGCCATTTGCTGTTCGGCAACTGGATCAACGAGGCCTATCAGACCACGGCTTTTGATCTGGCAGATATTGGAAAATGACGACTCTTCTTGCCTTTGGCGCGCGCTTGACCTAACGGCCCCGCTTCAACCGACACGGATTCGATGATCGGCCTGGCCACAAGGGCTGCCAAGGCGGATCGGACGCGTCGAATACAGGAGATCAAAATGCCCAAGATGAAAACCAAGAGCGGCGTGAAAAAGCGCTTCAAGCTCACTGCCACCGGCAAGGTGAAGCATGGTGTTGCTGGCAAGCGCCACCGTCTGATGAGTCACAACGCCAAGTACATCCGCCAGAACCGCGGCACTGACGTGATTTCCGATGCTGATGCACGGACGATCAAGAAGTGGGCGCCCTACGGGCTGAACTGAGGAGCGCTGACTTATGAGCCGTATCAAACGTGGTGTGACCACCCGTGCAAAGCACAAAAGGATTTTGGATCAGGCGAAGGGCTATCGTGGCCGTCGCAAGAACACTATCCGCGTCGCGCGTCAGGCCGTTGAAAAGGCCGGACAATATGCCTACCGTGACCGCAAGGTAAAGAAGCGCAGCTTCCGCGCCCTGTGGATTCAGCGCATCAATGCTGCTGTTCGCGAAGAAGGCTTGACCTATTCGCAGTTCATCCACGGCACCAAGCTGGCAGGCCTTGAACTGGACCGCAAGACGATGGCCGATCTCGCCATGAACGAGAGCGCCATCTTCAACACGGTTATCGCGCAAGCAAAGGCAGCCCTTCCGGCCGCCTGATCTTTGCAGCGTTCCGATTAGGAAAAGGGGCGGGTTCAGATGAACCCGCCCCTTTTTTGTTGCGTCGCAGTAAAACGCCCGTCAGGTTAATGGCAAAGCAGGCCCCGACGAAAGCCGTTGGCGGCCTGAACAAAAGCAGGGGCGCAGAAAATTGTCGGGGGACTGTACTGTCCGTGTCCGGTTCCATCGGCCATCTGAGCCGCTGAATCGCTATTTTACAACATTTTACCTGACCGAGCTGGACGTGCCCGGCGGTGAACGCGTAACAGATTACCTTCATCCCGAATGGGCCAATTTCCGGGCTTACAGCGGTGACTTGCCTGATTCGCAATTGCCGGATCTGCCGGAAATGTCCGGGGTTGCGGCCCATGTGACTGGCCCGACGACCAAAACGCTGCGCTTTACAGTTGGCACCACGCGCATCTGGGGCATCGGCATATTGCCAATGGGTTGGGCAAGGTTTGTCGGCGCACCAGCCAATCTTCATGCCGACCGCCATTACGCCGTCGCGAGCGAACCTTTTCTCACGCAATTCAGGGGGCTTGCGGCGAACCTGTTTGGCGATCAGCCCGATGAAGAGGCTGAACTGGACCGGATTACTGCATTTTTCATGCGCGCACTGGCGCGTGGCGACAGAGAGGATGATCCCCGCATACTTGCCTGCCATACCGCGCTGCTGAACCCTGAAATTTCCAACGTCAGCGAAATGGCCGAAGCCGCGCATTTGCCCTCGCATACGCTTGAACGGATTTGCCGCAAGCATTTCGGTTTTCCGCCAAGCCTTCTGCTGCGGCGCCAAAGGTTTATGCGCAGTCTGGTGCAGTATATGCTGGACCCTTCGCTGCACTGGATCGGGGCGATTGACAGCAGTTATCACGATCAGGCCCAGTTCGTTCGCGACTTCCACCGTTTCATGGGCACCAGCCCCAGCGAATATGCAGCCCGGCCCAAGCCTGTGCTGGAGGCGGTGATGAAAGCGCGGCAGGAGTTCATGGGCAGCGCCGTGCAAGCGCTGCACCGACCGGCAGCGGAATGAACTCCCCACTTTGATTCTGTCGCATTTGGCGCTAGCGGCTTGCCGCATGGAACAGCTTGATCAACAGCAGACCGAAACCCTTGCCGCCATCGCCGATGCTGCGACGCCCGATGCCGTTGAGGCCATCCGTGTTGCCGCGCTTGGCAAACAGGGGTGGGTGAGCGCACTGCTCAAATCGCTGGGCGGGATGACGCCCGAACAGCGCACCAGCGAAGGCCCTAAAATTCAAGGCGTTCGCGAGGCTGTGACCGCCGCATTGGCATCGCGCAAGGCGGTGCTGGAAAGCGCTGTGCTGGAAGCGCGGCTGGCGGCGGAGACGGTTGATCTGTCACTGCCTGCGCCCGAAATGCCCAAGGGATCGATCCATCCGGTTGCCCAAGTGATGGACGAACTGGCTGAAATCTTTGCAGATATGGGCTTTGCCGTGGCCAGCGGACCCGAGATCGAGGACGATTGGCACAATTTCACCGCGCTGAATATGCCGGAGACCCATCCGGCGCGGGCGATGCATGATACGTTCTATTTCCCGGACAAGGATGCCGATGGCCGCTCGATGCTGCTGCGCACGCATACCTCGCCGGTGCAGATCAGGACGATGCTGAAAGAGGGCGCGCCCTTGCGGATCATCGCGCCGGGGCGGGTTTATCGTTCGGATTCAGATGCTACGCACACGCCGATGTTCCACCAGATCGAAGGTCTGGTGATCGACAAGGGCATTCACTTGGGCCATCTGAAGTGGACGTTGGAGACATTCCTCAAGGCATTCTTTGAACGCGAAGACATCGTCCTGCGTCTGCGCCCCAGCTATTTCCCGTTCACCGAACCTTCGGTAGAGGTGGATGTCGGGTACACCTTGGTGGGGGGTAAGCGGGTGGTTGGCGGCAGCGGCGACGCTGCGGACGGCGGCTGGATGGAAGTTTTGGGTTCGGGGATGGTCAACCGCAAGGTGATCGAGTTCGGCGGGCTTGATCCCGATGAATGGCAGGGCTTTGCCTTCGGCACCGGCGTCGACCGGCTTGCCATGTTGAAATATGGCCTCGATGATTTGCGCGCCTTCTTTGATGGTGATGCGCGGTGGCTGGGCCACTATGGTTTCGGTGCGCTGGACGTGCCGACCCTTTCCGGCGGTGTGGGAGTACGTTCGTGAAGTTCTCGCTCTCATGGTTGAAGTCGGTCTTGGATACCAAGGCCGATGCGCGCACGATCGCGGAAAAGCTGACCTCGCTGGGGTTGGAAATCGAAGGCGTTGAAGATGCCTCCACGGCGCTGACGCAGTTCCGTGTGGCGCGGGTTTTGACCGCCGAAAAGCATCCGCAGGCCGACAAGCTGCAAGTGCTTTCGGTGGACCTGGGCGATGGCACGCCGCTGCAAGTGGTGTGCGGTGCGCCCAATGCGCGTGCGGGGCTGGTGGGCGTGTTGGGCACGGCGGGCGCGGTGGTTCCGGCCAATGGCATGGTCCTGCGCAATTCGGCCATTCGCGGCGTCGAATCCAACGGCATGATGTGTTCGACGCGTGAACTGGGCCTTGGCGAAGATCACGACGGCATTATCGAGCTGCCCGAAGATGCGCCCGTTGGCACCAGCTTTGCCGATTACATCGGGTCCGATCCGGTGTTCGATGTGGCGATTACGCCCAACCGGCCGGATTGTATGGGCGTTTACGGCATCGCGCGTGATCTGGCGGCATCGGGCCTTGGCGTATTGAAGCCGATTGCGGCCCAGAGCGTTGCGGGCAGCTTCCCGTGCCCGGTCGAAGTGCGTACCGATGATGTGCAAGGGTGCCCTGCATTCTATGGCCGCGTCATTCGCGGGGTGAAGAATGGTCCCAGCCCTAAGTGGTTGCAGGACTTTTTGAAGTCTGCGGGCCAGCGCCCGATTTCGGCGCTGGTGGACGTGACCAACTTTGTGATGCTGGGCTATGGCCGTCCGGCGCATGCTTATGATCTGGCCAAGCTCTCGGGCGCGGTTGTGGCGCGCAAGGCTGTGGCGGGCGAGAAGGTCGTCGCGCTCAATGGCAAGGAATATGCGCTTGAGCCGTGGATGACGGTGATTGCCGATGATGCGGGCGTGCACGACATTGCCGGGATCATGGGTGGTGAGCATTCGGGCTGCGGTGATGATACGACCGATGTGCTGCTGGAAGTCGCCTATTTCGATCCGCCATCGATTGCGCGGACGGGGCAGGCGCTGGCGCTGGCATCGGATGCGCGTGGGCGGTTTGAGCGCGGGGTTGATCCGGCGTTCCTTGATACCGGCATGGACCTGCTGACATCGCTGATCCTTGAGATTTGCGGTGGTGAAGCATCCGAAGTGATCCGTGCTGGCGAACCGCCGGTGGCGCGCAAGAGCGTTGCCTATGACCCTGCCTTGGCGGGATCGCTGGGCGGCATTGATGTGGCCGATGCCGAACAGAAGCGCATTCTGGCGGCGCTGGGCTTCGAGGTTGCGGACGACTGGGCCGTTACTGTGCCGACATGGCGGCCCGATGTGGATGGCGCGCCTGATATTGTCGAAGAAGTGATCCGCGTTCACGGGCTGGACGCGGTGCCTTCCACGCCGCTGCCACGCGCCGATGGCGTGGCCAAGCCGACGGCGACGCCGGTGCAGATGCTGGAGCGCCGCGTGCGCCGTGCTGCGGCTGCGCGGGGGCTGCATGAGGCGATTACGTGGTCGTTCCTGCCAGAGGCAGAGGCTGCACACTTTGCGGATGGTGAGGCGCTATGGACGCTGGCCAATCCGATTTCCGAAGATTTGAAGACCATGCGGCCTTCACTGCTGCCGGGGCTGCTTTCGGCGGTGAAGCGCAACCTTGATCGCGGCGCGTCATCGGTGCGCCTGTTCGAGGTCGGACGGCGTTATCTGCGCGGGGCCAATGGCGCGAGCGACGAGAAGCTGAGCCTTGGCGTGGTGCTGGCGGGTGACAAAGTTGCGCGCGGCTGGGCTTCGGGCAAGGCGCAAGTGTTTGATGCGTTCGATGCCAAGGCCGAAGCGATGGCGTTGCTGGCCGAAGCCGGTGCTCCGGTTGATAGCTTGCAGGTTATGGGAGAAACGGGGCCGCAGTTCCATCCCGGCCAGTCTGCCACGTTGCGGCTGGGGCCAAAGGCCGTGTTGGCGCGGTTCGGCGTGTTGCATCCTTCGACCGCAAAGGCGTTCGACATTGATGGCCCGGTTGTAGTGGTCGAACTGTTCCTTGACCGGATTCCGGCGAAGAAGGGCGCAGGCGCATTTGCCCGCCCGCACTTTGCACCGCCGCCGTTGCAGGCCGTGACGCGCGACTTTGCGTTCCTTGTTGCCGCCGATGTGGCTGCGGGCGATCTGCTGCGTTCGGTAAAGGGCGCGGACAAAGGCAACATCGTGGCCGCGCGCGTGTTCGACGATTTCCGGGGCGCGGGTGTGCCTGAGGGTCAGAAGTCATTGGCCATCGAAGTGACGCTGCAACCGGTCGAGAAGTCCTACGACGAAGCCGCGTTGAAGGCGATTGCCGACAAGGTGATTGCAGCCGCCGCCAAACAGGGTGCACAGTTGCGCGGATGAGCGACCTGATCGAGATCACGAATGGCGAGTTGACCGCGCGGATCAATCCGCTCGGCGCTGAATTGTGGTCTTTGACGGATGGCAACGCCCGCGAATACATGACCGATGCTGACCCCGCGTTCTGGGGCGGGCACGCGCCGCTGCTGTTTCCGATTGTCGGATCGTTGAATGGCGATGTTCTGCGGCTGGACGGGCGCGAGTATGCGCTGCCGCGCCACGGCTTTGCCCGCCGTAGCCTGTTTGCGCCGGTGCATGTCGAAGGGG
>JADYXV010000191.1 GCA_020853995.1 Novosphingobium sp. | reverse complement strand
CTCGGCTGGCGTCGTCTTCCGTCCGGGCGGCAAATTTGTGGCCACGCTTGATGCCTATTACATCAAGATCAAGGACCGCATTGCCGGCACATCGACCATTCGCGGTATTGTGAACGGCACCCCGCAACTCGATATCATCAATGGCACGACCGCGTTTGCAGCGGTCAATGCTGCCATTGCCGCCCGCAACGTTCCGCTGGACAGCGCCGTCAACACCATTGGTGTGGCCACGTTCACCAACGGCATCGACACGCGGACCTGGGGTATTGATTTCCAGGCAAAATATCCGGTCGAAATGGACTTCGGAAAGCTGGATCTTACGTTTAGCGCCAATTACAACAAGAACGATGTGGTGAAGAACAACATCGGCACGTTGTTCAATTCGCAAGCCGCCAGCTTCCTTGAAACGGCTCAACCAGAATACCGCATGATTTTGGACGCCGTTTTTACATCAGGCCGTTTCACCGCGTCGCTGCGCCAATCCTATCAGGGAGCGGCGAGCATTCTGGTCAACCCCGGTGTGAGCGGCTTCGGGCCCTTCCAGGGCGTGGTCAAGGCAACACCGCTAACCGATCTGGAAGTGGCCTACGACATCACCGATTCGCTAACATTTGCGATTGGTGCGAACAACCTGTTCGACAAGACGCCGGAAATTCCGGGCCTGTTGCCGGTTGCCGTCGCCGCCGGGGTTTCACCGTACATCAACAACACAACAACCATCAACAGCCCGTTCAACCACGGGACTTATGGCACGAACGGCGGGTTCTATTACGCCCGCATGAACTTCAAGTTCTGATGCATTTGCGGCGCGGGGTTGGCGTAATGCCTGCCCCGTCCCTCTCCTTTTCAAGCCGGAAAAAACAACGCGAGGATTTGATATGTCGAGGAAACTTCAGGCTCTGGCGATTAGCGCCGCATTGTTGGCAGGTGGCTTGGGCACCGCACAGGCCGCCTCTTCCAAGGCAAAGGCCAAGCCTGCGGTCACTCGCACCAAGAGCAACCCCAATGCACTGATATCCTCATCAGCCAGCCTCCCGCCGGGCAGCACGATCATTTACCTGTCAGGCTCGACCGCATCGCCGATTGATCCGGCAAAGCCCGAAGAACTGGGGGATACGCGCCAGCAAACGCTGAACATCCTGACCAAGATGAAGGCGCAACTGGAATCGCTGGGTCTTGGCATGGGTGATCTGGTGAAAATGAACGTCTTTCTGGTGGGCACCCCCGAAAATGGCGGGCGGATGGACGCTCCTACCATGAACGAAGTGTTCAAGACCTTTTTCGGTACGCCCGAACAACCCAACGCGCCGACGCGCTCGACCGTACAGGTGGCCGCGCTAGGCCGCCCTTACGTTCTCGTCGAGATCGAGGGTATTGCTGCCAAGGCACCCTGACGCAAAAATGTCCATATCCTCCCCCGCCAGCGCCCGTTTTTACGGATTCAAGATCGGCGGGAGGAGGGCAATGGCAATCAAAGGCCGGCCATGCGCTTGCTGGCGTCTTTGGTCAGAGCCGCGATCTTTACGGCTGCATCGCGGCGCATTTCCTTCCTGCATTGCAGGTTTGGCTGCGGGCCGACGCTGAGGCGGTCAGTCGGGTTGCATGCTTCGATGATGGCAAGATCAATCTGCTTGCGCAGCTTGGCTACCTGACCCGGATCGGTAAGGTCATAACCATCGCTAGCGATGGCGAGATCAAAGGTTTCACGCTGCGACGTTGCTGATGCAGGCAGTGCGGTGCACAGCGCAGCAGCAGCCCAAAGGACTGCAACAAAGGTCTTCATTTCAACTCTCCTGCGAAGGATGTGGACCATTTTTGGCCCTGTTTTCTGCCCGTTTGCCAGCGTGATTGATGGCCCGCCAACATTCCGGACAGATGTCAAGATATACCTCTGCGTGTTTCGCTGCAAGGGGTGACGTTTTGCAAATTGTTGCAGGACGGCTTTAACCATTGTGCGCAGCAAATCAGGGATTGCGCAGCAAAAAGGGGCGGTGGCCGCGTGGCCCCGCCCCTTTTCAACGCCTTGAGCCGGGATCAGGCTGCGACGATGGTCGCCTTGCTGATCACGCCGGGCTTCGCTGGTGGTTCACCCTTTGGCAAGGCATCAACGTGTTCCATGCCGCTGATGACCTGGCCCCAGACAGTGTACTGTTTGTCAAGGAAGCGGGCATCATCAAAGCAGATGAAGAACTGGCTGTTGGCCGAGTTTGGTGCGCTGGTGCGCGCCATTGAACAAACGCCGCGCACGTGCGGTTCGGCGTTGAATTCTGCCTTGAGGTCTGGCTTGCTTGAGCCGCCCATGCCGGTGCCCTGCGGACAGCCGCCCTGCGCCATGAAGCCGGGGATCACGCGATGGAATTTTACGCCATCATAAAAGCCTTCGCCAACCAGTTCCTTGATCCGCTCAACGTGACCGGGAGCAAGGTCTGGACGCAATTTGATTACTACATCGCCTGAATCGAGCGAAAGTACGAGATTTTCGTCAGCCATTTGTCGCAATTCCTTCCTGTTTGACGCCGATATAGGGCGTTGGAAAAGAAAGTCACGCAAAGCAAGCCAAGGCGGTTTGCTTTTGTCGACCAGAAGGGTAACCCCGCCGCAATGCAGCGTGATGACAACCTTCTTGAAACACTGCTTCCCGACCAGAACGATGGCGTTCCGGCGGCAGAGCCTGCACGCAACGCCGAAAGCCTTGATGAGCAGGACAATACCCTGCGCCCCGGCTTTGTCCGCAAAGTTTCAGAAGCGCTGGAAAGCGGCGATCATGAGCGGGTTTACAACCTTGTAGAGCCGCTGCATCCCGCCGACATCGCCGATTTGTTCGAGCTGATTGATCGGGACGAGCGCGTTGCTTTGGCGCGCGCCATCAACGATCTGATGGGCGGCGAAGTGTTCGCCGAGTTGAACGACCACGTCCGCGAATTGCTGGTCGACGAGCTTGAACCTGATGAAGTGGCCGAGCTTGCCGAGCAGATGGAGACGGATGACGCCGTCGCCCTGATCGAGGACTTGGACGAGGAGGACCAGCAGGCCGTCCTTGCCGAGATGGAGCCGGAAGACCGCGCGGCCATCGAATCAGCCCTGTCCTACCCCGAGGAAACCGCCGGCCGCCTGATGAGCCGCGATCTGATCGCGGTGCCCGAGGCGATGACGGTCGGCGATCTGATTGATTTCCTGCGCCGCAACGATGATCTTCCCACCGAATTCTGGGAAGTGTTCATTGTTGATCACAAGCACCATCCGCTGGGCACGTGCCAGCTTTCGTGGATCTTGCGGGCGCCGCGCGGAGTACGTCTGGCCGATGTGATGAAACGCGACCAGACGCTGATTCCGGTGGCGATGGATCAGGAAGAAGTTGCGCTACGCTTCCAGAAATACGCCCTGATTTCGGCCGCCGTGGTCGATGAAAGCGGGCGGCTGGTCGGCCAGATCACCGTCGATGATATCGTCCACATCATTCAGGAAGAGGCGAGCGAGGATATCCTGCGCCTGTCCGGTGCCGGCGATGGCGATATCAACGAGCCGATCCTGCTGACGGTGCGCACCCGCCTGACATGGCTGGTGGTGAACCTTGGCACGGCATTGCTGGCGGCATCGGTGGTGGGCATGTTCCAGGGCGCTATTGCCAGATTTGCGCTGCTGGCGGTGCTGATGCCGATCGTATCGGGCATGGGCGGCAATGCGGGCACGCAAACGCTGGCCGTGATCGTGCGCGCGATTGCCACCAATCAGCTGACCAGTTCAAACACGCTGCGCATGATCTTCCGCGAATTGCGCATCGCCACGGCCAATGGGCTGACGCTGGGTGTGCTGGTGGGCAGCGGCACCGCGTTGCTGTTCGGCAATCCGCTGCTGGGTGCGGTGATTGGCACGGCGATGATCATCAACAATCTGGTGGCGGGCCTTGCCGGGATCATGGTGCCCGTTACGCTTGACCGGCTGAAAATCGATCCGGCTGTCTCATCTGCCGTATTCGTGACGATGGCCACCGATGTCATGGGCTTCTTCTCGTTCCTCGGCCTTGCCGTGTTAAGCGGGCTTGCTGCCTGATCTGGAAGAATCCCAATGCCGTTGCACATGACCAAAGTCGCCTATGGCGCGCAATCGCTGGCCGAACTGCACGAATGGTTTGCAGCAGGCGGACGGCGCGGCGATGCCAAAGCCGCGCGGCTGACAACCAAGAACCGCCCCAAGCGCGCCGACGAAATGATCGGCAGTTCGCTGTTCTGGATTCACAAGCACCAACTGGTCGCGCGCTCCGAAATCCTCGGCTTTGAAGAGGCTGAAGGCGGTCGCACCAATATCGTGATTTCCACCAAGCTGATCGACGTCCACCCCCGCCCCAAACGCGCCCACCAAGGCTGGCGCTACCTCGAAGACGCCGACGCTCCCCGCGATCTCGCCGAT
>JADYXV010000190.1 GCA_020853995.1 Novosphingobium sp. | reverse complement strand
TTGCAGGGCCGCTGGAGGAGCATGTTGTTCCGGCGGATTACTTTGATAACAAAGGCAGAACCGGTGCTTGATTGGCTGCGCCGGGCAGATACGCGGGCCAAGGAAACACCGGCTCCGCGCAAGGTTGCGGCGCGCGTCATTGTGGTGGGTGAGCGCGAATTACCGCTTGTTATAAAGAAGTTAGGTCATGCCCGGCGGATGACATTACGGCTTGCGCCCGATGGCAGCGAGGCGCGCGTTTCCATTCCGGCGTGGTGCCGCGTGGGTGATGCCGAAGCCTTTGCGCGCGACCGGGCAGACTGGCTGGCGGGGCAGTTGGCAAACCTTCCCGAAGCGCGGCACATTGCCCCGGGTGCATCGCTGAATTTCAGAGGAGAAATGCTGGTAATTCAATGGACTGAGGCGGCAAGGCGCAAGCCTGTGATCGATGCCGGACACCTGATTATCGGCGGTCCCCAAGAGTCCTTGAGCCGCCGTTTGCAGCGCTGGCTTGAGAGCGAAGCGATGTGGCACTTTGGTGTCGATTTGGCGCACTATTGTGCAAAAACGGGGCATGACGTGCCGCGTTTGGCACTTTCGCGAGCGCAACGGCGCTGGGGCAGTTGCGCATCGGATGGATCGATCCGGATCAACTGGCGGTTGATCATGGCACCGGATTTCGTGCGCCGCTCGGTCGTCGCACATGAAGTGGCGCACATGACGCATTTCGATCACAGCCCTGCCTTTCACGCGCATCTCGACACGCTGTTCGAAGGCGATGTGGCCGCGGCCAACCGCTGGTTGAAGCGGCATGGGCGGTCGCTTTATGCACAGTTCGGTTGATGGCTGGCATAAGTGGCGCACACGCCCTATTTAGGCTCCCATGAAATCGTTCTTCCGCAATGTGTCGCCGCGCCGCGCGATTATCGACTTTTGGCAAGTGCTGGGCGCACCGAGTGAGTATCGCGGCATCGCGCTGGTGCTGGCGACGATCATCACCGGCACCATTTTTGTGGCGCTGGGGAGCGAGGGCGGGCGCGGCCTGCCTGATCCGCCGAAGGTGATCTATTTCCCGAGCCTGATCGAGGGCCGCACCGACGCTGAAATCCTTGCAGAAAACTTTGCGGCCACCGCCAAAGTGCGGGCCGAGGAGGCCGAGGAAGAGGCCCGGCAGGAACGGATGCGCCAGATGTATCGCGCGGTGGGCGATGCGACCGGCGTCGATACGGCCAAGGCCTATGCCGAGGGCAAGGCCGAGCGCGCCGCAGAGAAGGCAAAGCTTGAGGCGGAGCGCAAGGCGATCCTCGACAAGCATTTGATAGACAATCCGGTATTCGATGAAGCAAAGAAGGCGGGGCTGGTCAAAGCGCCATGACCCGCGCCGACGATCTGCGCTGGCTGGAGGCGGCTGCGGCAGTGGCGGCGCGCGGGCGACCGCTTAGCCGTCCGAACCCGGCGGTGGGCGCGGTGATTGTCAAAGATGGCATCGTGATCGGGCGCGGATGGACCCGGGCTAGCGGCAGGCCGCATGCCGAGGCCGAAGCATTGGCGATGGCGGGCGATGCTGCCCGCGGGGGCACGCTCTATGTCACGCTGGAGCCTTGCGCCCATGCCAGTGAGCGCGGCCCATCTTGCACATCGCTGCTATTGGGCAGCGGCCTTGCCCGCGTGGTGATCGGCGTGGAAGACCCTGATCCGCGCACGGCGGGCAGCGGGATTGCGGCACTGCGAGCGGCGGGGATTTTGGCAGACGTTTTGCCCTGTCCTGCTGCGCAGGCATCTTTGGCCGGATACCTTGTGCGCATGATGAGAGTCCGTCCGCATGTGACGCTGAAACTGGCGATGTCTGTGGATGGCAAGATTGCGCTGGCCGATGGATCGAGCCGGTGGATTACGGGACCGGAGGCGCGCGCGCATTGCCATGTTGAACGGGCGCGGGCCGATGCGATACTGGTTGGCGGTGGCACTATGCGGGCAGATGCCCCCCGCCTTGATGTGCGCTTGGCAGGGCTTGAGGAACGCAGCCCGCAACGCATGGTTTTGACGCGCGGACCTGTGCCCGATGGCTGGTTGGCCGTAGCCGACATTACCGTGCCCGGTGCGTTCGGCGATGCGCAATATCTTTTCGTGGAAGGTGGCGCGCAGGCGGCGGCCAGCTTTATTGCGGCGGATATGGTGGACCGACTGCTGATCTATCGCGCGCCGATCATCGTGGGTGCTGGCCTGCCTGCAATTGGCGACATCGGTTTGGATGGGTTGGCGCAAGCACATGGGCGTTGGTGCATGGTGGACCGGCGGACGCTTGGCAGCGATGCGTGCGACGTCTACGGCCGCGTCCGATAAGGGAGATTTGCAATGTTTACAGGGATCGTCACCGAAGTGGGCAACATCCTTTCCATCGAGGACAAGGGTGACAAGCACATCACGATCTCTTGCGCGATGGACCCTGCCAAGATTGCCATCGGCGCATCGATTGCCTGTTCGGGCGTGTGCCTGACCGTGGTGGACAAGGGCGGCGTTGCCGGTGAAGGCTGGTTTGCGGTGGACGTTTCGGGCGAGACGATCAACTGCACGGCCCCGCAGCAGTGGGTGACAGGCGCGCCGTTAAACCTTGAACCGGCATTGAAGCTGGGCGACGAACTGGGCGGGCATATTGTGACCGGCCATGTTGATGCGGTGGGCGAAGTTGTGAGCATCACGCCCGAAGGCGGATCATTGCGCTTTGTGATTGCCGCGCCGAAAGAGCTTTCCCCCTATATTGCGGCCAAGGGTTCGATTACCGTGAACGGCGTATCGCTGACAGTGAATGACGTGGCGGACCAGCCCGATGGGGCGTGCCATTTCATGCTGAACATCATCCCGCACACTGCGCAAGTGACGACGATTGGCACGCTTGTGCCGGGGCACAAGGTGAACCTGGAGATTGATGTGCTGGCGCGATATTTGAAGCGCATGCAGAGTTTGGCCGCGCAGGGGTAGTCCTCTAGGTCGGACACCCTCCCCCAGCCCCTCCCTTGAGGGAGGGGAGTTTCGGGAATACTCCTCCCTTGAGGGAGGCAGCGGGACGGATTTACGCCTGCTTTTTTCAACCGTCGCGCCAAGTGTCTCGACTTCGCTCGACACGAACGGAAGCCAGAATAATGGAGGCGACCTGTTCAGACGCAGCTTAGCAGGATTTCCATCAGCTGTTCGGGCTGGTCGGCCATGACGAAGTGGCCGCATTTGGCTTCGTGATATTCCCACGCGGGATCGTTCTTCAGGGCACGGCTGAATTGGGCGAAGGGAGTGGGCTGCCATTCGTTGGCGAAAATATAGATGCGGCGGGGGATTTTGACCTCTTCGCCGGTCAGGCGCACGGCTTCGAGCAGGGTCAGGAGTGGATGCGGCGTCAGCATCGGTGATGTCAAACCGGGCAGCGGGGCGACCGCACCGGGGTGGAACTTCTGGCTATCGACATAATGATCGTGTTCAAAATTACCGGTCAGATCCCACAGCGACTGGCCGTCTTGTGGCACGAAGGCATCGACATAGACGATGGCATCGATGCGCGCGCCGAGCCTTGCAGCAACGCCGGTGATGACCATGCCACCCCATGAATGGCCCGCCAAGACGAAGCGATCAAGACCTGCTGCGGCAATTTGCGCGCAGACATCATCGATCATCGTGGTGAGCGTTATGCCCGGATGAAATTCGTCGGCACTGCTGCCAAGACCGGTGAGGTTGGCGTTTACGACGCGATGCCCTGCTGCTGCCAGTTCAGCTTCATGCCGCGCCCAAGCCCAGCTTCCGCACCATGCGCCGTGGACGAGAACGTAGTCCGTCATGCGCCGATGCCGTGCTTCTTGTTATAAGCGTGCAGCCATTCGAGCGTTTTGGTGAGGCCGCCGAACGGGTAGAAGTGGAGGCGGACGCGGCCATGTTCGGGGCCGAGGCCCTTGGCGAAGGCATCGACCAGCTTGTCTGGCCCGGCGCTGCCGAGCAGATTCGTGACCGAGATACCGTATTTTTTGAGAACGGATGTAGACGCGCCGACGCCGCAGCGCGCAGCAAAGGATAGCAGGCGCTTGATCCCGGCAGGCCCGGGTACGCCGATCCGCACCGGCGCATCGATGCCGCGTGCACGCAGTTCTTTCAGCCATGCAAGGAAAGCATCGGGATCAAAACCGAACTGGGTGACGATCAGCGGGGCCATGCCGCGCGCGGTGATGTCTGCCACCTTCTTTTCCAGCACGGCCCAGCATTCCGCCGTGGTCATGTTGGGATGGCCTTCCGGATGGCCACCGATACCGATGGCCTTGATGCCGGAGCGTTCGAACGCGCCGGTGGCAATCAGCGCGGAGGTATCGAAATAGGGGCCGACCGGTTCGGGCGGATCGCCTGCAACGATGAAGCAGCGTTCGACGCCGGCCTTTTCGACCACGGCGCGCAGGTAGCCTTCGAAATCGTCTTCGGAGGTGATCCGGCGGGCGGAGAAATGGGGCATCGGTTCAAAACCGAGTTCGCGCACGGCAACCGTGGCGGCGACGCGGGCGGCAACGTCTTCACCGGGCAGGAACGTGACCGCAACGGGCGTTTCAGCGGGAATGAGCGGAGCGGCATCGCGCAGGGATGCTTCGTCCTTTGCGGTCATCTCTAGCGAGAAACCGTCTGTGATCCCGGCGGGCTCCTTGTCCCAATTCGGGTGAATTACCGGTGTGGCCATTGCGGGATCCTCTCTCCAGAGAGCCCCTCGTGTTAAGCAGAGGGGTTAGGTTGGGGGCTTTGGTTGAAACGCTGTGCTGCCGGAGAGCCCCCACCCCCAGCCCCTCCCCTGATGGGGAGGGGGAAAGTGCCGCTTAACGAGCGGTGCGCCAGCCTTCGGCGTATGCTTCACGAGCGACGCGGCTGTAGGGAACCGGCGAGACGATCACGCGAACGTTGAGCTGCTTGTGCGGCTCTACCGTGGTCTTGCGGGTTCCGCCGTTTTCTTCGCCCCACACAACGTGGAGTTCAGTGCCGAACGGGATTTCCGGATCGATCGTGGCCAGCGAAAGCGCTTGCTTTTCGTTGTACGAGAAGCCGGTGAACATCGAGAGGCCAACGGTCTTGCCACCTGCATCGACGACGCGGTCATAGTTCGACGAGGCATAGTTCGCGAGTGGAACGTCGAAGAACTTGTACGCTTCGCCATCGGGATTGAACATCGAAGCCATGATCTTGGCCATGTCTTCAGGATGCCATGCCAGCGTCACCTTCTTGCGCTGTTCGGCAGGGTTCAGGGCTTCCAGCGCTTCACTGCCATGGAAATCATGATCGAACTTCACGAAGTTGCCGTAACCCAGTTCCCACGGGTTGAGGTAATAGTCTTCGATGTTTTCCGAAACAAACGAACCGCCGATGGAGCCGGTGGCCTCATAGCTGTCAGCCGCCAGCCATTCGCGGAAGCCTTTCAGCTTTTCGCCGGTGTAGATGGCGGGCAGTGGCGAGGGGATCCAGC
>JADYXV010000189.1 GCA_020853995.1 Novosphingobium sp. | reverse complement strand
TTCAGCCTTGGCACCGCGCAGGATTGTCGCCCGCTCCGCCAGAGCGCAGCCGTGCGATCTCGAACCTTTTCCTGCCGCCAGAAGCCAGTGCAGCATGGGTCTCGCTCGAAGCCAAGGACCGGCGGTTGTCGGGTGTGCGTATTATGCAAGCCGCGCAGCCTGAGGAAGAAGCGCAAGCAATAGCAATTCTGGTCCGCGAGGCATTGGCAGAGCCGGAGCGGCGTGTTGCTGTTATCACGCCTGACCGCAGCCTTGCCGCCCGCGTGGTGGCGCATCTCGGACGGTGGAACATCGTTGCCGATGATACGGCGGGCAGGCCTTTGCCACAAACCGCTGCGGGACGTTTGTTGCTGCAATTGGCTGATGCTGTGGCTGATCGCGTCGCGCCGGTCCCACTTGTGGCTTTGTTGGCACATCCGTTGGTGCAGGCAGGCGAAGGGCGTCCTGCATGGCTGGAGCGGGTGCGCCAGCTTGATCTGGTATTGCGTGGGCCAAGACCGGGGCCGGGCTTGCCCGCCACGCGGCAAGCGGTCGAAAGGCTCGAAAAACGCTATCCCGGCCTCACAACCTGGTGGTCTGGCGTTGAGGATCTGCTTTTCCCGCTTGTGTCGCTGGACGGGGTTGTCGCGCTTGAAGCAGCACTGGCGGCATTGGCCGAGGCGGGTGAGGCGTTGTGCGGGACAGGCCTGTGGGCCCAGGCTGACGGGCGCTGCCTTTCTCAATTCATAGAGCGGTGGCGTGAGGCGGCGAATGATGCGCCGACAATGGTGGATTGCGCTGATCTGCCCGCATTGTTGCGCGATGCGATGGACGAAATTTCCGTTCGTCCGCCCTATGGCGGCCATCCGCGCCTTGCCATTTACGGCTTGCTGGAAGCGCGGATGAGCCGGGCCGATCTGGTGATCTGTGGCGGGCTGACCGAGGGCACCTGGCCGGGTAACCCCGCGCCTGATCCTCTGCTTGCACCGCCGATCCTGCGGGCCCTGGGCATTCCGGGGGCCGATTTTCGCATCGGCCTCGCCGCGCACGATCTGGCCGCCGCATTGGGCGCACCCGAAGTGGTGTTATGCCATGCCAATCGTGATGCAAGCGGACCGGCCATACCCTCACGATTTCTGCTGCGCATTCAGGCAATGCTGGGCGATCAGCTTCGGGTGGAAACCCGCGCCGTGGAACTGGCGCGCGCGCTGGCCGATGCCACGGCGGCACCGGCCTATCCAAGGCCGGAACCGATGCCGACGGCAGAGCAGCGCCGCGTACCGATAGCGGTCACGGCGCTCGACCGGCTGCGTGGTGATCCTTACCAGTTCTACGCGTCGGCCATTCTGGGATTGCGCAGACTTGATCCGATCGATGCCGATCCGACGCCGGCCTGGAAGGGTACGGCGGTGCATGATGTTCTGAAGGCGTGGCATGAGGCAGGCGGGATGCCCGGAGAACTGGTGCCGCTGGCCGAACGGATGTTTGACGAGATGAGCGCGCATCCCTTCATGCGTACCATGTGGAAGCCGCGCCTGATCAATGCATTGCACTGGATTGAAGAACAGACGGATCGGCTTGCCGGAGATGGACGTGAAGTCTTGTCGGTCGAGCAGAAGGGCGAAGTCAATGTCGATGGCATCCGTATCCACGGTCGGGCAGACAGGATCGACAAACTGGCTGACGGCACTCTGGCCATAGTCGATTACAAGACAGGCACGCCGCCATCGGGCAAAATGGTTGAACAGGGGTTCGCACTCCAATTGGGCCTTTTGGGCCTTATCGCGCAAGGCGGCGGTATTGCAGGGGTGGCGGGCGAGCCGTCACATTTTGAATACTGGTCGCTCGGGCGAACCAAAGAGGGCGGATTTGGCTATATGAAGTCCCCCGTCAAAGGCGCTGGGGCGCGTTCAGGCATTCCGCTTGAGGACTTCCTTCCCGAAGCCGAACGTTTCCTGCGTGAAGCCATTGCGCGCTGGTTGCTGGGGAACGAGCCGTTCACAGCGCGGCTCAATCCTGATCTTCCGGGCTATTCCGATTATGACCAGTTGATGCGTCTGGATGAATGGCAAGGGCGTGAGCGGGCCAATGCCGGGGATGTTGCATGAGCAAGGTCTATCCTTTGATGGACAATCAGGCGCAGGCGGTGGATCCGCAACGTACGGTCTGGCTTTCGGCATCGGCGGGGACGGGCAAGACGCAGGTCCTTTCGGCGCGTGTATTGCGGTTGCTGCTGCAGGACGGGGTTGAGCCTGAACAACTGCTTTGCCTGACCTTTACCAAAGCGGGCGCTGCCGAAATGGCAACCCGCGTGAACGAGGTTCTGGCAGGCTGGGTGCGAATGGATGATGCCAGCCTTGCCCAGGACCTGATGGCGATTGGCGCGCCTTTTGATCCCGGCACGGTGGCGCGGGCGCGTAGCCGTTTTGCCGCTGTGCTTGATTGCCCCGGAGGTGGCCTGCGGATCGAGACAATCCACGCCTTCTGCCAATGGCTGCTCGCTTCGTTCCCGGTAGAAGCAGGGCTGCGCCCCGGCACGCGGGCAATGGAGGATCGTGACCGGGCATTGCTGGTGCGCCAGGTGCTGGCCGATATGCTGATTGAAGCAGAAGGATGTGGCGATGAAGCTCTGCTTGAATCGCTGGCATCGCTTTCCCTGCGAATGAGCGAGGATCAGGTTGAGGCGTTCCTGCTGCGCAGTGCAGGCGCGCGCGATCTTTGGTGGGGAGCCGGATCGTGGATACCGCCGTTGCGGCCGCGCATCAACAGTGTGCTCGGGCTTGATGAAAGCGACGGCCCGGACAGCCTTGCCGCCATGTGTGCCGATGCTGCGTTTGATGCTGCGGCCTTGCGCTCCTGTCTTGAAGTGCAGCTCGATTGGGGGACGGCGACAAGTGCCAAAATGGCCGAGCCGATCGGGCGCTGGCTATCGGCCATGCCCCAAGAGCGCGCACGCGATCTGGAAGAAATGGCTAGCGCGCTTTTGAACAAGGACGGTGAACCGAAGTACCTGAAAAATCTTGCCAAAGTTGATGGCTCTTATGGTGAGGCAGCACAGCGGGTCATTGTTTCCATTGAGGAAGTGCGTGAGCTGAGAGCCAAGCTTGATCTGGCAGAATTGCTGGACACGGCGTTGACCGTCGGGCGGCGCTTTGCCTTGGCATGGGACGAGGCCAAGACCCGCGAAGGGTTCATTGATTTTGATGACCAGATCCGCGCAGCCGCAGATTTGTTGACCAAGCGGACGACGGCGGATTGGATACGGTTCAAACTTGACCGCAGGTTTGACCACATTCTGGTGGATGAAGCGCAGGACACCAATGCATCGCAATGGGAGATCGTGCTGGAAGGACTGGTTTCAGACTTCTTTACCGGTGAAGGCCAGCGCGGGCCGAAGATGCGGACGCTGTTCGTTGTTGGCGATTACAAGCAGGCTATCTTCGGATTTCAGGGCACTAGCCCCGAGAATTTCGCGCGGGCGAGCGGCAAGGTCAAAAGCCAGTTGAATGAAGTGGCCGAAGTGCTGCGCGATTCCGGGCGGAAGTTGCTGGAACTGGGACTTGGCCAATCGTTCCGCACGGCGAACCCTATACTTGATTTCGTGGATGGGGCTATTGCGCGTATCGGGTGGGATCGTTTTGGCCTGAGCCAGCCTCCCGAACCCCATCGCGGGCTGTCCATTCCCGGCACAGTCGGCCTGTGGCGCGTGGTTGGTGACGACGTCAAAGATGACGATGCGGGTGACGAAGATGAGGGCGAGGAGAGTTGGCTTTCGCGCCCGGATCGGGAATTGGCTGATCGGATCGCACGACAAGTGCGCGCGTGGATCGATACAGGGTTTCCGTTGGCAAAGGGCGGGCCGAGGTTAGCCAACTCAGGCGATGTCATGATCCTTGTGCGCAAGCGCAAGGAATTGGCGGGGCTTATCGTAGCAAGGTTGCATGCGCGCGGCGTTCCGGTGGCAGGGGTTGACCGGTTGCGTCTGGGGGCGCCGCTGGCTGTGAAGGATCTGGTGGCGGCATTGCGCTTTGCCGCGCAGCCGCTGGACGATCTCAATCTCGCAAGCCTGCTGGTTTCGCCGCTGATCGGTTGGACTCAGGAAGAACTGCTGGAACATGCCTATCGCCCGAATGGCGAACGGTTGTGGAACTGGCTGCGGCGCAATGAAGGACCCGCCACGTTCACAGGCATGGAGCGGTTGCGCAGTTTACTGGGGCGGGCGGACTATGATCCGCCGCAAGTGTTATTGCATTGGCTGCTGGTGGGGCCGTGGGACGGGCGGCGAAAGTTGATTGCGCGATTGGGACGTGAGGCGAACGATCCGATTGATGAATTGCTCAACGCCGCAATGGCCTATTCCAGTGCCAATGTGCCAAGCCTTGTCGGGTTTCTGCAATGGTTTGACGCGGGCGAGGGCG
Organism: Novosphingobium sp.; assembly: GCA_020853995.1. Lineage (GTDB taxonomy): Bacteria > Pseudomonadota > Alphaproteobacteria > Sphingomonadales > Sphingomonadaceae > Novosphingobium. The sequence continues at coordinate 8,221 of JADYXV010000189.1, read as the reverse complement.
AATTGAAGCGGGAAGCTGGCAAAAGCGATGGTTTGGTGCGGGTAATGACCGTGCATGGATCAAAGGGTTTGCAGGCCCCGATCGTGATCCTGGCGGATTGTGCCGATGATCCGGATTTGTCGCCGCCGCGTGGACTGGAACTGGTTGAAGATGTGCTTGGCGCGCGCCGCAAGGTGCCATTGCCGCCATTGCGCAAGGACGAAAAAGCGCCCGCTGTTCTGGAATCCGAAGCAGCAGCGAAACTGGCCGAGCGTGAGGAACATTGGCGATTGCTCTACGTGGCCATGACACGCGCCGAAGAGGCGCTGTTTATTGCCGGAGCCAAGGGCAAGAAGAAGGCCAGAGGCGGCGGCGACCTGCCCGAAGACAGCTGGTTTGCCCAATTGGAGCCTCTGTTTGGTGCAACTGATTGGGAATCATGTCCCTTATGGGGCGGGCGCAAGACCATAGGATCACCGTTGCCATTTCCGGTGAAGCCCAGACAGGTTGTCGAAGCAGCGCGGTTGGAGATTCCCGATGTCCTGTTGACGCCGGTAGGACCCGAGCCGCGCCCACCACGGCCCTTGGCGCCGTCATCACTGGGTGAGGACGATGCGCCTGATCCGCCCGCATCTTCAGGTCCCGGTGCCATGCTGGCAGCCAGGAGAGGAACCTTGCTGCACCGCTTGATCGAACGGTTGCCTGAAGTTGCAGTTGATCGCCGCGCCATTGCCGGTCGTTCATGGCTGGAGCGGGCTGGGGCCGCATTTTCCGCCGAAGAACGTGAGGCAATGGTCGCATCAGCCGTGGCAGTGTTGGAGCATCCTGATTGGGCTGATGCGTTCGGGCCTGATTCGCTGGCCGAAGTCCCGTTGGCTGCGGTTGTGGGTGGCCGCGTGGTGAGTGGAACGGTCGACCGTCTGGTGATCAGGCAGGACAGCATTCGTATCATCGATTTCAAGACAGCGCGCCGCCCACCGCTCACACTGGCCGGAATACCGGGGGCCTATGTGCGGCAAATGGCTGCCTACGCGGCGGCGCTTGAGGCAATTCATCCGGGCGTCGCAGTAGAAGCGGCACTTTTGTATACCCACACACCGCAATTGTTCGTGCTGTCGCCTGATATGCTGGCCCCACAAAAGTTAAGCCTTACCGCTCAGCAGGAATCCTTTTCCGACTGATCGGTTGCGCTGGCCCTCGCGCGCCTTACGTTAGAGACAAATAGACAGGAGTTCATTCGATGCCGACCAAAGCCGTAACCGACGCAAGCTTCGCTGCAGATGTATTGGGCAGCAGCAAGCCTGTGCTTGTGGATTTTTGGGCTGATTGGTGCGGCCCGTGCAAGATGATTGCGCCAGCGCTTGAAGAAATTTCCGAAGAGCTGGCTGATAGCGTCGAGATTGTAAAAGTCGACATCATGGAAAACACCGATACCGCCAGCCAGTTTGGCGTTCAGTCAATCCCGCTGATGATCCTGTTCAAGGACGGCCAGCCTGTTGCACAAAAACTTGGTGCAGCGCCCAAGAGCCAGCTCAAGAGCTGGTTGGAAAGCGTACTTTAATCAGCCGAGGCAAGTGTTCTTCCCCACCCGCCTGAAATGGGTCGGGGGAGAGATCAGCCAATTTTGGCGAGGCGTTCGGCCATCGCATCGAACAATGCCGGGCTGGAAGCACCGATCAGGCCGGGTTCCAGGTGGCGGTCAACGCGGTACGCCGAGCCATCCGGGCGTGCCGCTTTGCCGCCGGATTCATTGAGGAACAGGACGCCGGCTGCGTGATCCCACGCGAGTGTCTTTTCGAATAACGATACATCGTTCACGCCAAGGCCGATGCGGGGGTATTGTTCGGCGGCACAGCGCGGGATGTCCACCAGCGTGTAATGCGGGGCGATGTGTTCAAGAAGAGCTTCGCGTTTCGCTTGGTCTACGAACACAAGTGAAATGGCGGCTATCGGCTTGTCTTCACCGCTCACTCTTGAGGTGAAACGCTCGCCATTGATCCATGCGCCTTGCCCGCGGTGCGCGGTACACAGGCGGCCCGATAGCGGATCGTAAATCCAGCCTGCAACAGTTTCGCCGCGTTCTGCCAATGCCAAAAGGATGCCGAACGGCGGTTTGCCGACAGCGTACTTGTTGGTCCCGTCGAGCGGATCGATGATCCAGCACAGCTTATTCGAAAGTCGCTCGAATATGGCAGGATCAGCGTGTGCTGCTTCCTCGCCGACAATGACGGCGTCTGGGAGGATTTTTGCCAAACCCTCGGCAAGCATGGCCTCGCTTTCGGTGTCGGCAATCGTCACGACATCTTCAGCAGCTTTGTCGGTCACATCGCCGATGCTGAGCTTTTGATAATGCTTGAGCAGCGTCTTTTCAGCGGTTTCACGCATCAGCGCGGAGACGGCTGCGTCAAGGGCGCGGCTCATGACCGATAATCGGCGTTGATCGAGATATAGCCGTGAGTGAGGTCGCAGGTCCAAACAGTCGCCTCGCCATCGCCAAGGCCAAGGTCGACTTCAAGCGAGATTTCGCGGCCTTTCAGGTGTGCAGCAACGGGCGCTTCGTCATAATCGGCAAGGGGTTGGCCTTCACGCGCGGCCCATATCCCGCCAAAACCGATGGACAGGCGGTCACGGTCTGCCGGTTCGCCTGCTTTGCCCACAGCCATGACGACGCGTCCCCAGTTGGCATCCTCGCCTGCGATGGCCGTTTTGACCAGTGGCGAGTTGGCGATCGCAAGGCCAACCTTTCGGGCGCTTTGATCGGACACTGCGCCAGATACGCTGACCGCGATGAACTTTTGCGCGCCTTCGCCATCCTTGACGACAAGGTGGGCGAGTTGACGGCAAATGTCAGCCAAGGCAGCAGCAAAGGCATCAGCGCCGGGGCTGTCGAAACCGGTCAATGGCGTGTTGCCTGCTTTCCCCGTAGCGAACGCCAGCACGGTATCGCTGGTGGACGTATCGCTATCGACCGTGATGCAAGAGAATGTGCGCGTGTTGGCAACTGACAGGCATTCTTGCAAAAAGGCCGGGTCAACGGCGGCGTCGGTGAAGATATAGCCCAGCATCGTTGCCATATCCGGCGCGATCATGCCGCTGCCTTTGATAATGGCGCTGAAGTTGACGCGAGTGTCACCGATCATTGCCGAGGCGGTAGCGCCTTTGGTGAAGGTATCGGTCGTTCCGATGGTGCGGGCAGCATCTTCCCATGAACACGGTTCGGCCTGTAGCGCAGCCTCAACCCCTGCGCGCGCCTTGTCCTTGGGCAAGGGCACGCCGATCACGCCGGTGGAGGAAACGAACACTTCCTCCTTCGTGCAACCGAGGTAGGCAGAAACCTGCTCCATGATCTGTTCAACTGCCTCGCGCCCGCGATAGCCGGTGAAGGCGTTTGAATTGCCCGCGTTGACAATCAGCGCTCGTGCGCAGCCCTGGGCAACATTCTGGCGGCCAAGTTCCACTTCGGATGAGCAGCAAATGTTGCGGGTGAAAACGCCTGCAACAGCAGTGCCTTGCGCCAGTTCAACATAAGTCAGATCACACCGGCCCCAGTCCTTGTAGCCAGCGCGCACCACATGCGGCGTGGCTCCGGCGATGGCGGGAAGCATGGGGAAGGGCGAAGCGAGCGGGGAGATGGCGTCTGACATGGGCACATCGCCTAGCGCGCGTATTGAGAGCATTCAAGCGTTGGTGATCGTCGCACAAATGTCATGCGCGCTCGATATCAGATACCAATGCAATGGCGTGTTTCCTGTGTAGCTTTGGTGTTGAGCATCAGTTTTTTCAGACAGTGTCTTTTGCTGCTGAAGGTAAGCCGCCAGTTCCGATATCCGACCCCGGGACTTGGGTTACGCCTGACGACTATCCAGTTGAGGCCTACCGTAATCAAGCTGAAGGCGTGGTCATATTCCTTTTGGCAATCGGTACGAACGGAACGCCATTGGGTTGTGAAATTACACGCAGCAGTGGGATAAAGGAATTAGACGAGGCAACCTGTCGCCTGGTTTCAGAGCGCGCGCGCTTTACTCCAGCTTTTGGAGCCAAAGGCGTGCCAACAATTGGAACCTACCGAAATAGTGTCAGATGGGTTGTGCCCAAGTCAGCAGCCGAAATCGTGACGCCCTTCTCGGCCAGTATGACTTTCATTCTGGGCGCGGACGGAAAGGCAAGAGACTGCAAACTCGAAACGACCGGCGAAGCCGCCAAACGCTTCGTGACACAGCCATCACCCTGTGATTCCAAAGGGCAGATTTACACGCCGCTGGTTGATAACAAAATGAAGCCGGTTGCGAAGCGGATCACACTGAAGTCTTCAATCGTCATTGAAGACATCGCGCCCTAGTAGCGCTTTTTAGATTGTTTGTGGACTAAACTGGCCGAAGTCCCTATTTGTTGCGCCAATGCGCATTTTGCTCGCCCTGTTGGCCATGATTACGGGCCTTTCCCTGCCTGAGGTGGCGTTTGCTGCGTCGCGCACGGAGATTGCAGGCGCAGGCACTTCAGGTGCAGCAACGGCGTCAGCCGAACGGCGTCAACAGCGCTGTGTTGAGCGTGGTGGGACAATTCCGCAGAAACGCTACAACACGCGCCGAAAAACAGTGTGGCTGCCTTCCCCGGCGTTCATCAAGTCGTGCGGCATTGAACTGACGGATCGCGCCCGCGAATAGCGCGGCCTTCGTCGTTCCCCAGTTCCGCAATTCCTTTGCTACATTCGGCGCGCTACCCGCGCGCCATTTCAACACTATTTTTATTTGACAGGATTGTTCCGCCCATGTTCGGTTCCATCGCCAAGGCGCTTTTTGGTTCATCAAACGACCGTTACGTTAAATCGCTCGACAAGATCGTGCGCCAGATTGCCGCTTTTGAGCCTGCCATGCAGGCGCTTTCCGATGATGAGCTGGCCGCGCAAACGCCCAAGTTCCGGCAGATGCTTGCCGAAGGAACGGCGCTCGATGATCTGCTGCCCGAAGCATTTGCCACCGTGCGCGAGGCTTCGGTCCGCACGCTGGGCCTGCGCCACTTCGATGTGCAGATGATCGGCGGCATCGTGCTGCACCGGGGCGAAATTGCCGAAATGCGCACGGGCGAGGGCAAGACACTGGTGGCAACGCTGGCGGTCTATCTCAACGCGCTTGAAGGCAAGGGCGTTCACGTGGTGACCGTGAACGATTACCTCGCCCGTCGTGACGCCGAGACGATGGGCGTGCTGTACGGCTTCCTCGGCTTGAGCGTGGGCGTCATCGTTCCCAACATGAACGAGGAACGCCGCCGCGAGGCTTATGAAAGCGACATCACTTACGCGACCAACAACGAACTGGGCTTCGACTATCTGCGCGATAACATGAAGCATTCGCGCGACCAGATGGTCCACAAACCGTTCAATTTCGCGATTGTCGATGAAGTCGATTCGATCCTGATCGACGAAGCGCGCACACCGCTGATCATCTCCGGGCCGACTGACGACAAGAGCGATCTCTATCTCTCGGTCGATGCGGTGGTGAAGACCATCCAGCCCGATTTGTATGATGCAGACGAGAAGACCAAGAACATCTCGCTGACCGAAGATGGCGTCGAATGGGTCGAGCGCGCGCTGGAAACAGCGGGATTGCTCGAAGGTTCGAACCTCTATGATGTCGAGAACACGATGGTCGTCCATCATCTCGATCAGGCGCTCAAAGCCAATGTGATGTTCAAGCGCGATATCGATTATATCGTGAAGGACGACAAGATCGTCATCATCGACGAGTTTACCGGCCGCATGATGGATGGCCGCCGCTGGTCGAACGGATTGCATCAGGCGGTGGAAGCCAAGGAAGGCGTGAACATCGAGCCTGAAAACCAGACGATGGCCTCGATCACGTTCCAGAACTACTTCCGCATGTACCCCAAGATTTCGGGCATGACCGGCACCGCTGCCACCGAAGCGCCCGAATTCTTCGACATCTACAAGATGAACGTCGTCTCGATACCCACCAATGTGCCGGTCCAGCGCATCGATGACGAAGACGAATTCTACAAGAACACGATGGACAAGTTCCAGGCCATCGCCAAGCTGATCCGTGAGAAGTACGAAATCGGCCAGCCAGTGCTGGTGTGCACGGTCTCTATCGAAAAGTCCGAATTGCTCTCGGAATTCCTGACCAAGGAAGGCGTCACGCACAATGTGCTGAATGCGCGTTTCCACGAGATGGAGGCCCATATCGTGGCACAGGCGGGCCGTTTGGGCGCGGTGACCATCGCCACCAACATGGCCGGGCGCGGCACCGACATCCAGCTTGGCGGTAACATCGAATTCCGCATTGATGATGAATTGCGCGATGTGCCCGAAGGACCGGAGCGTGACGCTGGCATTGCCAAGATCCGCGCCGAAGTGGCCGAGGACAAGCGCAAGGTGCTCGAAGCAGGCGGCCTGTGCGTGATCGGCACCGAGCGCCACGAAAGCCGCCGCATCGATAACCAGTTGCGCGGGCGTTCAGGCCGTCAGGGCGATCCGGGCATGAGCAAGTTCTACCTCTGCCTTGAAGATGATTTGCTGCGTATCTTCGGGCCGGACACATTGTTTGCCAAGATGATGAATTCCAACCTTGCCGACGGTGAGGCAATTGGATCGAAGTGGCTGTCAAAGGCGATCGAGACCGCGCAGAAGAAGGTCGAAGCCCGCAATTACGACATTCGCAAACAGGTGGTCGAATACGACGATGTGATGAACGATCAGCGCAAGGTCATTTACGAACAGCGCGCAGACATCATGGATGCCGAAGCAGTTGCCGATGTCGTGACCGACATGCGTCATGATACGGTCAATGCGCTAGTCGGCGATGCCTGCCCGCCGGGATCCTATCCGGAACAGTGGAACGTCGAAGCGTTGAAGGCACGGGTGGCCGATGTGCTTGGCCTTGATATTCCAATCGAAGACTGGTTGCAGGAAGAAGCGATCGAGCCTGATGTAATCGAGGAGCGGGTCCAATCGCTTGCTGATGCCCACATGGACACGAAGATTACCGAAGTGGACGCAGCAGCGTGGCGCAGCCTTGAGAAATCCATCCTGCTTGAGCGGCTCGATCACCACTGGAAAGAACATCTCGCCACTCTGGACGCTCTTCGCCAGGTCGTTTTCTTGCGCGCCTATGCCCAGAAGACGCCGATCAACGAGTATAAGCAGGAGGCTTTCGGCCTCTTTGAAAAGATGCTCGACGCAATTCGTGAAGATGTCACGCGCATCCTGATGACCAGCGAAATCCGGATGCGGCCTGCTGATGAGTTCCAGTTGCCTGAATTGCCGGACTTCCTCACCAGCCACATCGATCCGTTCACTGGCGAAAATGATGCTTTGCCTGCTGCATCGCCGATGTTTGGCGCGCTGCCCCCGCAGGCAGGCGGATCACTGACGGTCGGATCTCCAACCGGCGACCCGTTTGCAGGACAGGGGATCAGCCGCAATGCGCCTTGCCCATGCGGTTCGGGACAGAAATACAAGCATTGCCATGGGGTAGCCGACTGACCCCGGTTCCAGCCATCTTGCTACTATCACAAGCGGCGCAAGGCTCGTTCCTTGCGCCGCACTTGTGTGGAGTAAGTAACAACACGCAATCGACTGATTTCGGGTGCTATGGGCTGAATGTGCTGGTTAACGCACCGTCCTTCTTATCAGGACCAAAATGGGACCGGAGACGGACTATGTGGCTTGATCGTGATATGTGCCATGCCGGCCAACAGGGGCCCCGAGCCGCTGCCAAGGCCCCCATTCAGGCGGCGTACCGTCGTGGCATATTGCGGACAAAGGTTAATGTGGAAGACCTGTCCTGCTCGTCAGCCGCAATCGAAGGCATGGAAAACCCGCCTGCTGGCGCTTTGGTCTGGCTCACGCTACCGGGCCTTGAGGCTCGCGCAGCAGTTGTGGAAACCAGCGAAGACTTTCGCGCCTTCGTCCGCTTTTCCCAACCGTTCCATCCAGCGGTACTTGACGCTTTTCTCAACGGCTCAATCGCGAGTTGCCACTGACCCTCGTTGCCATTGCTGCACACTAAAACGCAAAAAGGCCGCCTTGCGGCGACCCTTGCAAACCTCATCAAGAGGAAATTGGCTCCCTGAGTAGGATTCGAACCTACGACCAAGTGATTAACAGTCACCTACTCTACCGCTGAGCTATCAGGGAGCGGCCTCGGTTGCCCGGGGCAGGGCCGTGCTAATAACAGGCGTTTCCGGTTTGGCAAGCACCTGTTTTCAAATTTTCGTCAGACCATGA